>JAIRLZ010000142.1 GCA_031259035.1 Treponema sp.
TAAACGCGGTTGCGGAGTCTCGCGGGGAAAAACCGCAAGGCGTTTCCATCGTGTCGTGTCCGCGCTGTGGAAGGAATAGTTTTGACACGCACGCTTTTACCGAAAAGTGGCTGCCGGCGCTGTATTCCTGCAAAAAGCCGGTGACGGTCGCGGTGATGGGCTGTGTGGTGAACGGGCCCGGCGAGGCGAAACACGCGGACATCGGCGTTACCGGCGCGGGCGGCAAAACGTTGCTGTTCCGCTACGGAACGATCATCAAAACCATTGACAGCGCGGACGCGGATAAGGAATTCGAAGCGTTGTTAAAAGAGTATAGGGAGTAATCGCCCTTTGGCGGAGCGCATCGCCGAGCCGGTTGGCAAATCGCCAATTCGCTCGCCGGTGGAATGGGCGGACAGCCGCAAGGCGGGCGTGGACGGCGCCCTTTGGAAGCGCCCCGCCGCCCGCGGACTTCAGCTTTTTTCCAAGCGCAACGTCATGGTGGTTTGATTGCACACTTCCGAAGGTCCAAAGTACTGAATGGCGCCCGGATACTGGTAGCAGGTTTTGACCGCCCATGTTTCACGCGCCGCGGCGAAGGTTTTAAACGGTTTGCCGTCAAGTTCGACCAAGGCTTTTTTGATGACCGGTTTCTTGACGCCATGCCGTTGCTCCATGTTCATCATCATGGTTAAGGGAATGCCGCCCGCGATCCAGTCATGGGCCGGAGCCGTGAGATTTTTGACGCTGGAAATGTAACCGGTCAGCCCGGACGCGATAAGAATGAACGCCGTATAGCCCAGACTGTAGCAATAATCCGCGTCAAAGTTGCTTGGCGCGGCGCATCTGCCCTCATACCCAAAGAAATGCCCGTACGAACTGAATTTACCTTTGTATTTGCCTTCAGCCTTGAGTTGTTCCACTCGTTTTTCCACCATGCTGATGAGGAGTTTTTCCGTATCAATGCGGGACACCTGCACATTGCCGTGGGGATCGCGGTCAAGCAAAAGCTGTTCCGCAATTTCCGTGGGCAGATTCTTGAGCAGCGTATATGAAGGCTCCGAGAGGTACTGATCCAGAAAGTAAAGGCGCTCAATGAAAGAGTCTTTTTTTGCGAATTCCGTTCCGTATACCGACATGGTGTCGTTCAATTCTTCAATGAGCTTTTTCATCTCCGGAATAAATTCAATCAACCCTTCAGGAATAAGCGCGACGCCGAAGTTGTCCCCCTGCCCGGCGCGTTTCACCACAGAAGAAACGATGGTTTCCACCACCGCCGCCAGAGACTGTTTCCTGTATTCGACCTCCTCGGAAATGAGGCAGATGTTGGGATGTGTCTGGAGCGCGGCTTCCAGCGTGATATGGCTTGCCGAGCGTCCCATGAGTTTGATGAAGTGCCAGTATTTTTTCGCGCTGTTGGCGTCCCGCGCTATGTTGCCGATAAGCTCGCTGTAGGTTTTCACCGCCGTATCAAAGCCGAAACTCGTCTCAATATGTTCGTTTTTGAGGTCTCCGTCAATGGTTTTTGGACAGCCAATGACCTGAATCTCCGTTCCCCGCTCTATGAAGTACTCGGCTAACAGCGCGGCGTTGGTGTTGGAATCGTCGCCCCCGATGATGACGACAGCGTTAAGCCCCAGTTTTTTCGCGGTTTCAAGGCTTGCGGCGAACTGATCCGGCGTTTCGATCTTGGTTCTGCCGGATCCTATGATGTCAAATCCGCCCGTATTCCGGTATTCATCAATAATAGCGTCGGTAAAGCGCAGGGTTTTATTTTCGATAAGCCCCGAAGGACCGCCTAAAAAGCCGTACATCACGGAGTCGCGGCAGCCTTTTTTCAGTCCGTCATACAGTCCCGCTATAACGTTATGTCCGCCCGGAGCCTGTCCTCCGGAAAGGATCACGCCGACCGCCAGTTTTTTGCCAATGTTCTCGTTCTCGCCTTTCTCAATCAGCGCTATGGGTTTTCCGTACGTGCATCTGAAATACAATTTAAGATCGCCCTGATCCGCAGGCGCTTCGGTCGGCTCTCCTAATGTTACCGTAACATGTTCAAGCTCTTCCGCTAGGATTGCGGGAAGTTTTGGTTTATACGCATAACGCGCTTTTTGCAAAATCGAAATTTCCATGATTGCTCCTTTTAATGTCATCGCGCGCCATAATAGCAAAAAACAGGAGGAGACTCAAGGGGACGAGGCGTGTCAGCGGCGTTGCCGCGCCGCGTCAGGTTAATATAGAAATGATGGGCGTACGTGCGGTACGTGCGTTCAGCGGTATGCGCGCGCAGGCGCCAATGTCCGTTGCAGCCTCACGCTTTCCTTTCTTCATTGACAAACAGGTGGTTAGATGGTACTATATTATAGAAAGAAGCATAGGAAGCATAGGAGAATTGTTTATGAAACTACGAGTGCGTGTGAGTCTCATTATTATTGCCATTATGATCACGGCGCTTGCCAGCATATCGGCGGTTTTGTTGAACCGCGCGGGAAAGATGCAGCTTCAGACAACGTTGCGAAGCGCTGAGAGACTTGCCGGGGAGGAGTCTCGTAATGTAAAAGGCAACTATGACAGTCACATCCAAACGGCGCGGACTTTGGCGCAGTTAATGGGCGGGTATGAGAATTTCGAGACAAGCGGCAGGCGGACTATTTTTATCGAAATAATGCGGCAGGTATTTGAATCTAATCCGTATCTGGTGGCGCTTTATTCGGTGTGGGGCGACAATGCTCTGGACGGGCAGGACGCCCTGTATGCCGGGGACGCCGATGCCAATAGAGGGAAAGGATTCACCGAAACGGGCAAATTCGTTCCGCTTTTTTCACGGGAAAGCGGCGGTACGATACTCCGCATTTGCCGCGATCACAAAGATATATTGGGGTCTTTAACACATGATGAAGTCGTAAGCGCGCCGGAACCCAGAACGGTGAAGTCCATTGACACGTACTCGGTCGATTTTATTGTCCCGATTATTACGCCGCAAAACAACATCGTGGGCGCCGTCGGGCTTATCCTTGATCTCGCGGAGTTTCAATCCACCGTTGACTCGATTGTAAGCCGTAACAACGAAGTCGCGGAAGCCGCGATGTACGCCCATGACGGTACCATAACCGGACATTTGTTTAAGGCGCGGTTGGGAAGAAATCTTAAAGACGCGGATCAAGCGCTCTATACGAATGATATTGACAAGGCGTTTGCCGCCGTGCAATCCGGACAGGCGTTGCGGCTGGAGAAGTACTCCGCCGCCTTGAACGAAAACATGCAGATTATTTTTTCTCCATTCAATTTAGGCGATGTGAAAACCCCGTGGTCGATTATGATCGGCGTGCCTGAAAGCGTGATTTTGTCTGAAGTACGCACTATGACCGTGTTTTCGGTCGTCATAGGGCTGGTTTTTGCCGTTGTAATTAGTTTTGTCATTTTTGTAATCGTAACAAACATCACGAATCCCATCAAAGAAAGCGAAATCGCGGCGATCACGCTTGCGAAGATGCAATACGACATAACGCTGTCTTCACAGAAACGCAAGGACGAAATCGGGGAGTTGCAAAGAGCGCTGTTTACCATTCGTGACAATCTGCAAAAAAAGTTGGACGCAATGAATGTCGAGATTGTATCCCAGCATAAAAATATAAGCGCCAATCTCAAGGAAGTGATAAAAAAATCGGCTGATGAACTCACCGTCATTACCGGCAGCATAAATCTGGTGGAAGAGAAGACCGGCGGCCAAATGGAGTCGGTTAATCAAACCGCAGACGCCGTAGAAGACATTGTACGGCATATCAACTCCCTGGAAAATGCCGTTGAATCGCAGACGCTTAACAGCGCCAAATCTTCGGAAGCCATAGAAAAAATGGTGGAGGATATCGATTCGGTGCGCTCGATTGTACTCAACGCGCACGAAACCACGGGTAAATTAAGCAGAACTTCGGGAGAAGGGCGAAAAATATTGAGCGAACTCACTGAGGAGTTGTCCGTTATCGCCGGGCAATCCTCCTTTCTGGAGGAGACGAACGCGACGCTGGTGAATATTGCGGCTCAAACAAACATACTGGCCATGAATGCGGCGATTGAAGCCGCCCACGCGGGCGAGGCGGGCAGAGGCTTCGCCGTTGTCGCTGGTGAAATACGCAATCTCGCGGCTTCCTCGAATAGAGAGTCCTCGTCTATTTCAAATGAAATAAAAAAAATGCGCGGCAGCATCGCCAATATTCAAAAAGCTTCGGTTGAAACCGTGAATACCATGGGCGCCATGTTCACGGAAATTAACGATATGGGCGCGTCTTTTGACGAAGTGACAAAAGCGGTGGAAGCCCAGGCGTCTAACGGCGCTCAAGTGCTTGACGCTTTAAGTACGCTTCGTGACACTGTCGAGCAGGTGCGCGGAGGTTCTTCGGAAATCCAGAAACGGAGCGGCTTGATTTTGGAATTTGTTGAAAATCTTAAACGCATATCCAAGGAAGTGGCGGATAATGTCGGCGAAGTACAAAGCGCCAGCCGGAATATATCCGGTTCATTAGAAATCGCGCAAAAAATCGCGGACGGACGGTATCTTCATGACGTCGATCGCATAAAGATGATGACCACGCCCGATAAAAAAGATGGCGGAGAACCCTTGCAAAGCCGCAGAGCGAAACGGTATGACTGCAAGGCGCGTATTAGCATCAAGGGGTTTGAAGGTATTGCGGCGTTAAAAGATATCAATGACAGCGGTTTCTGTATGATGAGCAAGACCTATATAACGATAGCGCCGAAAGAAGCGTTGACAATACGGATTACCCCGGAAAGCGTTACCGGCATAGGGGCTTTTGACATAAAAGTGGAAGTGAGATGGATAAAATGCTCTCCCACTCTTTTTATGGCGGGCTTTCTTATAAAAGAAAAAAGCGGGAGCAAACTCTTTCAACAGTACATCGACTGCCTAACGAAAAATCATCCAACCGAAACTGCGGCGCCCGCATCCAAAAAGGTCTTTCAAGGGAGCGGTCCAGCCGAAACCTCAACGCCTCCGCCTAAAACGGTCTTTCAATGGAGCGACAGCTTGGCGACCGGCAACAAACAGATTGACGCGGAGCATAAACAACTGATAGAGGCAATCAACGGTTTTTTTGGCGCTTGTTCCACGAATTCCGGCAGTGATAAAATGCAGAAAACCATAAATTTCTTGCTCGACTACACTGTCAAGCATTTTTATAATGAAGAGCGGCTTCAAATTCAATACAAATATCCCGGTTATGAGAACCACAAGAAATTCCACGAAAATTTCAAAAAAAATGTTCGTGATTTGATGGTTGAATTTATAAACAAAGGAGCGTCCGACGAACTGATCAAGCGGGCGAAGCACGATATTGGCGAAGTGATTATCGCCCATATCCAACACGAGGACATGCGCCTTGCGGCGCATATCAGAGGGCGGCAAAGCTCATAAACTGGGCGGACATAAGGGAACCTCTAAAACCGCGTGACGTGTTTAACAACCAACCGGGTTGTTAAACACGTCCAACCAGTTCATTATCGCGCGCTTCCTAAGCGTTGGGATAGCCGGCGTCCAGCCGGGCGGTTCATTTTTCGCTTGGCGCGTGAAGCCAGCCCATCATTGAGCGCAGCTCCTTGCCGACCTTTTCTATCGGATGCGCCGCTTCAAGCGCGCGCATCCGGTTGAAGAAGGGGCGTCCCACCTGGTTTTCAAGTATCCATTCGCGGGCGAATGCGCCGGTCTGTATGTCTTTCAACACGCGGCGCATGGTGTTCTTGGTTTCTTCGGTGATGATCTTCGGCCCCGTGATGTAGTCCCCGTATTCAGCCGTGTCGGAAATTGAATAACGCATGAAGCCCAAGCCTCCCCGGTTCACCAGATCGATGATGAGCTTCATCTCATGCATAACCTCAAAGTAGGCGCTTTCCGGCTGGTACCCCGCTTCGACAAGCGTTTCGTACCCGCATTTCATAAGCGCGGAAACGCCGCCGCACAGCACCGCTTGCTCGCCGAACAAATCGGTCTCGGTTTCTTCCTTGAAGGTCGTCGCAAGCACGCCCGCCCGCGCCCCGCCAATCGCCGCGGCATACGCAAGCGCGAGCCGTTCCGCCCCGCCGGTCGCGTCCTGATGCACCGCGATGAGCATAGGTACGCCCGCGCCCGCTTGGTACTGCTCCCGCACCGTATGACCCGGCCCCTTGGGCGCTATCATCACCACATTGACATCCGCGGGCGGAATGATCTGCCCAAAATGAATGTTAAAGCCGTGGGCGAACGCAAGCGTTTTGCCGGGTTTCAGCGCGGGCTTTATGGATTCTTGGTACAATTTCGCCTGCTTCTCATCGTTGATGAGGATCATGATAAAATCCGCCGCTTCCGCCGCTTCCCGCGCAGCCTTCACCTCAAACCCGGCTTCTTCCGCCTTTTTCCATGACTTCGAGCCTTCGTACAGCCCGACAATCACCTTCAGGCCGGACTCCTTCGCGTTGAGCGCGTGGGCGTGTCCCTGGGAGCCGTATCCAATGACCGCGATGGTTTTGCCCTTCAAAGCGCCTAAATCGCAGTCTTTCTCGTAATACATAACCGCCATATTTCCTCCTATTGAGCAAGTTGAGTGAGCGTTCTTGAGCCGCGTTCCAGAGCCGTAAGCCCGGTGCGGGCGAGTTCCAAAATGCCGTAGGGACGCAGCAAGAGCAACAGCCCTTCGAGTTTTTCAACGTCGCCGGTGGCTTCTATTGTAATAGTCGCCGGCGAAACGTCAATAATGCGGGCGCGGAAAATGTCCGCGACCTGTATGACATTGGGACGGATTTTTTCATCCGCCCCGACCTTGACCAGCATGATTCCCCGCCGTATGCACGCGCTTTTGTCAAGCTCCCGCACCGCTATGACGTCAACCAGCTTGCCAAGTTGTTTGACAACCTGCTCAATCTCCGCGTCGTCCCCCTGCGCCGCAATGGTCAGCCGTGAAATCGCCGAGTCTTCGGTTTCTCCAACGGTCAGACTGTCAATGTTAAACCCCCGCCTGCTGAAAAGACCAGCCACCCTGCTGAGCGTTCCGGCGCGGTTCTCAACCAAAGCGGACACTATATGTTGCTTGCTCATAGAAGCATTATAGTGAAAAACGGCGCGGAAAGGCAAGGGGGAAGGTATGGATAAAAAAAGCCCGCTCCATGTGGAGCCTCCACATGGAGCGGGCTGGCTGTAGGAAGATAAGCCGTCAGGCTATGTTAAAGGGAGGTTTTTGTATAATCACCCCATGAGGGGATGGTCAAAGTCGATCCGTCCAGCGAATAAGGCGTGGTTGTATTGTCGTCCTTCCAATCTATTCTGTTTCTGGAAGTATCAGGAGTATATTCCCACCTATCCCAACTGCCGGGTCCTCTTGCGGTAAAGGTAACATTATTCGTCTTTATAACCAGAATCGTCCGATACAGATCTGTGTTTGTCCTGTTTGCGGTATACCACACATCATGTTCATCTGTTTTTGTCGATCCTTCTATGCGGGTAAACGCGACGTCTGCCTCCTCTCCTTTTGAATTAGTATATTCTTTTACCGTTAATGTATTTCCCTTCACTTCATAGACAAGTTGTTCACCTTCAATGTGAAGCAACTTATTTGATGTATTGGTAGAGGGCTCAGTGTAAACATCCCAAAGTCCATAAAAGTACTGTTTCCCTCCAGAAGAGCCAGAGAAAATAAGCAGCTCATCTGGGTCATTTGCAGTCCCTCCAGTGTACCACGCGCCAAGCAACGGATTGTCAGTGGTATCGGGAGTATCAGGAGTGGCTCCCTTATCCTTCCATTTTGCCGTAAAGGTGACATCAGCGGTGATGGGATAATCAGGATCCGGTATGGACGCTACGTTTGAAGTCCAGCCGTCAGCCTCTTTCCCCGCCGGCGGGGTTACGGTTGGAATGGCGGCGTATTTTTTCTCTTCAACCTCCTGCACCCGCTGTCCGCCCGCAAGCGTTCCTCCATTGAGAACAAAGGTAACCGTGTACTTTTTTGTTCCGCCTCCATCATCGCCGCCGCATCCGGCGACGGCGAGCGCCAATCCGAGCGCCAACGCGAGGGTGAGCGCTCCCGTAAAAAACAGTTTCCTTTTCATAACTGTCCTCCTAAAAAATAATCCCTTCTTATGAAGGAAATAAGAGGGACACGCGCATTGCAATTCCGCGTGAAACGGCGTAAACTGGCGACGCGCCTAGCGCAGCCCAAAGCCGGTGAATTCGGCCAGGAACCAGACCGGCTTTGGGTTTCTCTCTTTTATATGAGCCGCTACGCGGCTCAACCGCCCCTGCGGAGAACCCGTAGGGGCAAGCGTCCTGTGTTGCGGCGGGGAAACCCCCGCGCCCCGTCATCACGGGATACCGGGTCATCATGGTATGATGATCCGCATAATGTCCGCCACCTTGAAGCCGAACTTCGGGCGGGTCTTCGGCGCGGGGATGGACGTCCGCTGCGCGTCGCTCGCCGCTGGATTCCACGCTATGTACAGCTTGGTGACCATGCGCCCCTTGCGCATGAGGGCTTCTTTCGCGGCGTTGTCCATGATGCTGTTGACGAAGTTGCGGCTCCAAAGTAAAAAAGCGTCGTCAGCCTGGGGGATGAAGCCATGCCTTTTCATAAAAACTCCTTGTTTTCCGGGTTTAAGCGAGAGTTGCGCGTGAAGCGAGGTTTGTGAGCCGCCGCGGAGCGTTCCGAAGCGTTTGCGGGATGTCCTAGAGACTCTGCGGGGCGTCCCGCGATCAGCTCACGGAAGAATGCGCCGGCGCCGTCCGCCGGCTTGCCTGTATAATGCTTATTACTGTGTACAGTATAGGAAGTTATCTTGAGATAATGCGGGGGAGGGGGGGGGGGGGGTAACCTTGACAACGACCGCTATGGCTGATTGATGATACGGCTCATTCACTTTTTACAAACGCTCCTTTTGAAAGGTTACTTGCCGAAGCGGTTCCAGAACGCGAAGATAGCCCGCGTTGGTTTTGAAACCGTCATACTTATGAAAATAATTATATATCATTTTTAACCGTTTGTCAACCTATTTTTAAAAAAACAGCGCTAACTATGCCAAAGAGAAGCGCCCTTTTGTCCAGACGCCCGCGTCAATACCGTCCGGCGAAGCCGTTTCAGAATGATCGCTTTGGATATGTATATTGGCGTCCCATAAATCGAGAAAAAGTTGCAAAAAAGTTATAAAAAACGAATTTCTACTTTGACAAAAATTCAAATTTTGTTTATGATTGACCATCATGTTGAAAACAGAAGACTATGTGGCCGATTGGCCCGATATGACGTATCCGAACTTTGCCGCGTTTCTTGATGGCATCGAAGCCCAATGGGGGGATAAGACCGCTCTTTTTTACCGCAGCGGGAAAGCGAGAGCGTTTACCCAATGGTCGTTCGCCTTTTTTGCGTCCGAGTGCAGGCGGATAGCGCGGGGGCTTCTTGCCGCCGGTCTTAAAAAGGGCGACCGGGTCGCGCTCTGGGCTGAAAACAGGCCGGAATGGATGGCGGTCTGGATGGGCGCAGCCATAGGCGGCATGGTAATTGTCCCGATTGATTTTCTTGTGTCCGAAAA
>JAIRLZ010000270.1 GCA_031259035.1 Treponema sp.
CTTTCTGCCGGTGAAAGAAACCGGAAGACGCACTATCCGCAACATCTCCTCCACGACCCGACGGCGCGTGTCTTTCGGCGCGCCCTTGATGCGAAGGCTGTAGTCTATATTTTTTCCAACATTCATTGTTGGAAAAAGCGCCAAATCCTGAAAGACCACCGCAATATTCCGTTTCCACGGCGGCAGATTCGTCACGTCCCGCCCGCCGCTCACGATGGAACCGGAGTCGGCGTACAGCAGTCCGGCGATGAGATTCAGCGTCGTCGTTTTCCCGCAACCCGAATGTCCGACTAAGGCGAGGGTTTCCCCTTCTTCAACTGAGAAATCAAGCCGCATCGTCGTATACGGATAGGTTTTGGTGACGCCGCGTATGTCAAGGCTCATAATTATTAACCGCAAGTATATCAAAAAAACCTCTCGTACGCCAGATGGCGGCGGGAATGCGCGGGGCCTTGTAGAAACGGTTCTTTTCATATATCATATAAGACTGTTTCATATACGTGAAGGAGGTTTTTATGCGGCATATACTACATGTGTCAATTTCCCTTATGACTGCGCTCTGCGCGTTTTTTACGGCGGCGCCCGTCTCGGCCCAAAACGCGGCGGCTGGCGGCGCCAGTGGCGGCGCGTTGGGGAATGTGTCGATCAGCTTTTCGTTTAAAAGGCAGAACGTCATCGCATCCAATCAGGTCGCGGTATGGATAGAAGATGAAAGCGGCGCGATTGTAAAAACGCTTTACATAAGCCGCTTTACCGGCAAGGGCGGTTTCAGCATCCGCCCTGATTCTCTTTCGGCGTGGGTGGCAAAGGCGAAACCATCGTCTCCCGCAGAGTTGGACGCTTTTACCGGCGCGACGCCGAAGAACGGCTCAGTCACCTATGTTTGGGACTGTACAGACGGCGAGGGGAAGCCAGTCCCGGCTGGAGCATACCGGTATTGCGTGGAAGGCTCGCTGTACTGGAAAAGCAATGCGCTTTTCACGGGAAGCGTCACGATTGGAAAAAACGCGGACTCCTCCCGCGCCGCGCCTGTATACTCTAGCGATGATCCGGCGCACCGCGCCATGTTGCAACAAGTTCAGGCGGTTTTTACGCCGAGAGGGTGAGTTTCACCGGACAAGCGCGTCTCTTGTAAAAGTTTTTGTAAGAGGCTATAGTATTCCGCATGGAAACCATGAAACGTACAGCAACCTGCGGAGAACTCCGCGCGGATCGCGCAGGCCAAACGGTGGTGTTAAACGGCTGGGTTCACCGGAAACGGGATCACGGTGGCATTACGTTCATCAATCTGCGCGACCGTTACGGCGTTACCCAAGTGGTTGTAGACACGAAAACGTCCGCCGTAACGGCGCCCGACGTAACGGCGCCCGATTTGGACGCGGTTGCGGCGGAACTGCGCAACGAGTACTGCATAGCCGTGGAAGGGATCGTCAGGCTGCGTCCTGAAGAGATGGCGAATCCGTCCATGCCCACCGGCGCCGTTGAAGCGCTTGCGACAAAAATCGTCATTCTGAATAGATCGGAGCCGCTCCCCTTCCAAATTGATGAGACAATCAACGCCGGCGAAGACCTCCGGCTCACCTACCGGTACCTTGACATGCGATCAGAACACATGCAGCGGCGCATCAAGCTGCGGAGCGATGTCACCTTCGCGGCGCGGGAATTTATGATTAGCCAGGGGTTCTACGAAATAGAGACCCCCACCTTTATAAAACCAACGCCGGAAGGGGCGCGGGACTATCTTGTGCCTTCCCGCTTGTATGCGGGCAAATTCTACGCCCTGCCCCAATCGCCCCAACTCTACAAGCAGTTGCTCATGGCCGGCGGTTTTGACAAATACTTTCAGATTGCCCGCTGCTACCGTGACGAGGACTCCCGCGGGGACAGGCAGCCGGAGTTTACCCAGATAGACATAGAAATGTCCTTTGTGAGCAGGGACGACATTCTCTCCATAACGGAACGGCTTATGGGGCATATTTTTATGAAAACGCTTGCCATTGCGCTCCCCGAACGGTTCAAACGCCTTACGTGGGAGGAAGCGCAGGAGAAATACGGCGGCGACAAGCCCGATCTCCGCTTCGGGATGGAGTTGCGCGACTTCGCGCCCTATGTCGAGGCTGGCGGCTTTCAGGCGTTTAAGGACGCGCTCGCCAAGGGCGGCGGCGTCAAGGCGCTTGTGGCGCGCGGCGGAGCGGACTATTCGCGCAAGCGGATCGAGGAGCTTGAGGCTCACGCAAAGATTTACAAAGCGAAGGGCATGGCGTGGATGAAAGTCGCCGGCAACGCGGGGCGGGGCGCGACGCTGGAAGGCGGCGTCGCGAAATTCTTCACGGCAAACGCCGGCGACATTATCACAGGGCTTGATGCGGCGGCGGGCGATCTCATCCTCGTCGTCGCTGACGAGAAACGGAACATCGCCAACACCGCGCTTGGAGCCGTACGCGCAAAGCTGGGCAAAGACTTGCGCCTTGCGGATCCCCGCGCGTTTGAATTCGTGTGGATCGTGGATTTTCCGCTCTTTGAATTCAACGAGGAGACGAACCGCTGGGAAGCCGCGCACCATCTGTTTTCGCATCCGCAGGAACAGTACCACGATATTCTGGAGCGCGATCCGGGCGCGGTTCGGGGCGATCTCTACGACCTCGTTCTCAACGGGTGCGAATTGGCGTCAGGCTCCATCCGTGTGCATAACCCTGAACTCCAGAAGCGCATTTTCTCCATTGCCGGCATACCCCCGGAGGAAGCCGAGCGAAAATTCGGCTTCCTTACCAACGCCTTCAAATACGGAGCGCCCCCGCATGGCGGCATCGCGCCCGGACTTGATCGTCTCGTCATGCTCATGGCGGGCGAGACCTCCATCAAAGAAGTCATCGCCTTTCCGAAAAACTCCTTCGCGGCAAGCCCCATGGACGACTGTCCCTGCGAGGTTGAACAGAAACAACTGGACGAACTGCATGTGATTGTCCGTGCGCCATGATACGGCCGGCGCTTTTATTCGCAGTGGAGTCTCATACTCCGCCCCTTGGGGCGGTTGGCATTATAGCGCCGCCAACAAAAATGGCATGTGAAACTTTTTGCCACCCGCGCGGCCTTGATATAGCCTTATAGTTTGAAATTAGGCTTCTCCCCAAAATAACAACTACACACAGTTTTGAAATTATGCTATAATAGACATATGAGAGGGGAAAACACAGACAGGGAAACCGCAGTGGAAATGTTGCGGCGGAAATGGGATGCCATGCAACATCATCTTGACGAACGGGGCAGACGTATCTGGGCGGCAAGCGAGGCGGAAGCATTGGGACACGGCGGTGTAACCATCGTACACTCGGACCGGAGGTCCGCAGCAACCGGCCTGTCAAGAAGCGCAATTACTCAAGGGATTGCGGAAATGGCTCATCCAGAGGATGCCGCGCCGCCGGATCGGGCACGAA
>JAIRLZ010000001.1 GCA_031259035.1 Treponema sp.
GCCAGCCCGAATAAGGGCTTGCGTAGCAAGACCAGGGCTGGCAAAATGTGCCGGAACAATGGCGTGGGAATGGAGCGAAGCGAAATGACCTAGCCATTGTGGAGGCCGAGCCGCCTACCGGCGGCGAAGCGTAAACAGGCCTGTTATGCGAAGTTGCGCCGTACCCCATTATTTTTTTTACAATCATTATTTATACCATGATCTTATAAAACATATTTTACAATGCTATTATTCAAATGTATTTTCTTCTATAAGTATAAATACTATTTTTAATAATATCATAATATATTTTTTGCCATATTATTTATAAAAACATACTTTCCAATAAATGCAACTCTTCAATCACGACAAAAAATGTAACACCATATTCTAAAAGTAAATTCAAAGTTTTTTTGTCCCCGCCAGCCAACCGCCGCCCCGCCATGGACGGCGGGGCGGCGTGGGATCAATGCCTGTTATCAATCTATCACTACAAAAAATGCGGCGGGGTCTGGGCGTAGCCCTGTCCCCGCCGTCATAGCCGATAAACTTTCCCTTACGGAATAATCGCCGATACAACCGACCCCCATGCGCCATATTGCCCTTTTTGGTTTTCGTAACGGGCGCAAAAATAAGCCGTCATGCCGGATTCGGAAGCGTCAAAGTCCACCAGTTCCTTTTTTCGGCGGGTAAAGCGATAATGCAACAATTCATCGCCGGAAAGCGGCTCCTTCATCAAATAGTGCTTGACACTTGCGGCCTGTTCCAGTGTAGCCCCACCCTGCGGCATAATGCCCCGGTATAGAGCGTAGCCGTAGTCGCCTCTGCTGTCCGGCGGCTCCGTGCCGGGAAGCGGCCCCAAGTGAACCATCAGCAGATGCGGACCGCCGGGGTAGGTGATGGTCAGAGCGGGCTGTCCGGTGGGCGGTGGGACCGGGGTGTGGGTGTCATCGGGCAGGGGCAGTAGCAGGGTCGGAAAGTCCGCAAGCGTCAAAGGAGGTTGTAACAGAAAATGCTTTCTGATAAAACGGGCTTCGGTTTCCATCTCCTTAAATACCTCGTTGCACTGGACGACATCGGAGGCGGTACGCTCTCCGCTTTTCACCTTGTCCAAAATAGTTTGCGCCGCCCCTTCGTCGTTCACCAGTTGGGTGATATGCTCCTGGGGGATGCCCCATGTCGGCCCTTTGGTCGCAAAAACCGTGTTCCATGTTTTCACCATGTGAAGTTGTTCGTCCCTTGAATTGGGATACCAGTCTGTACCCATAAATAACCTCTCCTAAAATGTATTAAAAACGGGCTGTTTTGCCCCATTTTTCCAAATTCTTGTTTCAATCGCCAGCGATTGAAGCCTCAGCGCCGGAGATTGAAGGCCAATCGCTGGAGATTCACTTTTCAGCGCCAGCGATTGAAAGCCAATCTCCAGCGATTCAAATCCAATCGCCGGAGATTCAGCCATGCGCCGGAAGCCTGAAACGGTGTCAATTACCATTACCGTCATTCCTTCTACTCCACGCTCTTGAGGGAAGCCACCATATCAATATGGCGGAACTTTCGTCCCATGAGATAATTCACCAGCAGGGTAAACCCAAAAAGGAGAACGCCACTTATGAGGAAACTGGAGACGCTGATAAAGGGCCGTATTTCCAAGTCCGGCGTTGTCGCCTGATTCAATATGAGGGTAAGCAGAGCGAAACCGCATACCGCTCCTATGGGCAAGCCGAAAATGGTAATCCAAATATTCTCGCGGAGGACAAGGCGTTTCATTTCGTTCTGGAAAAAGCCCAGCACTTTCAGTGTTGCAAGTTCACGGACGCGCTCAAAGTAATTCAAGCGTCCCAGTACCATCATCACCGCGAAAGCCAACAGCCCCGCAAAGCCAATGAGAATTATTTGGAGACTTCTCAAAGCCTTCAGCACAAAGAGCATATTCCGTCTCATTTCGGTTTTTGTTTCAACAAGGGAGATGCTCGGATCGGCGCGTAAGGCTTCGATGTTCGACGGTTCGCCCTGTATCAAAAGGGTGCGTATCATAAAAGGCATTGCGGCAACTTTTTCAAACGCGCTGCGGCTGATGTAGATTTCATTTCCCACGGGAAAATCAACGATCGCCGCCACGGTGAGCGGTATCGCCTCTCCGTCAAGCCGTTCCGTGCTGATAGCATCTCCCGCCATTACACCGAGGGCGTTTGCCATACGAGGGGTGATACACGCGCCGTCAGCCGGCAAAGCGACCGGGCGGCCTTCGGTATCAGTAAAACGTAAACTGCGCTGGCCGTCTCCCATGACCACGAGGTAGGGAGTCTGGACACTGCCGTTCG
Organism: Treponema sp.; assembly: GCA_031259035.1. Classification (GTDB taxonomy): domain Bacteria; phylum Spirochaetota; class Spirochaetia; order Treponematales; family Breznakiellaceae; genus JAIRKH01. The sequence goes on from JAIRLZ010000001.1 coordinate 2,301, forward strand.
CGCCGTATACATACACACTGAAAGCCATTGTCGCGTCAATATTTTTTGCGCCATTAATGGACATGAGCAGCGCGGCGGCGTCCGTTTCGGGAAGGGGGGAGCGGAGTTTGATTTCCGTATCGTAGGCGATAGTACCATCAAAGGCGTTGTTTAGCATGGCGTTGATGGAATTGGAAAGTCCGAAACCGCAGAGAATAAGCAAGGTTGAGCCGATAATTCCCACCAGTCCCATAGCAAGGCGCGTTTTGTTGCGGAAGAGATTCCGGGTTACTATTTTCCCGCTGAAACTTAAACGCCGCCAATAGGGGCGTATCCGTTCCAACAAAATACCGTGCCCCTTTGCCGGGGGTTTGGGCCGCATAAGCGCAGCCGGGGTATTTTTGAGCGACTTGTTGCAGGTGAAGAAAGCCGCATTACTCGTTACCAACGCCACGCAAAGGGACGCGATAAAGAAATGCGGAGAAACCGTGTCAACGCCATTTTTGTCGATGGTGTAGTAGGTTACGCCCAATTCGTAGAGAAACCGCGCCAGCAGAAAATGGGAAATAAGCCAACCGGCAATCATGCTGGGGAGAGTAATCAATATGCCGCACTGCGAATAGCGAAGGACTATCTCCCGCTTTGAAAAACCAAGGGAGCGCAGGGTTCCCAAATGCTGGCGCTGGTTTTCCATTATCCTGCTGACGGTTATCCAGGTAACGAGGGCGGCGGTGAGAAAAAAGGCGATGGAAAACAAGGTTCCTATTTGCCGCATGGTCGTCATGCTGTCGGCGATTTTCCGGCTGCTGGGCTGGTGTTGACGGCTTATGATATTCGCGCCGTCCAGGACTTCTCGAATTTCAGTCATTATGTTTTCCGGTGAACCGTTTACTCCGGCGTTCACGGTAACAATGATTTCATTATACTTCATTTCAGGCGCGGCGGCGGCATTGGTATAGGCAAAGCCGTATTTCTGATAATCCGGTATGGTAAGTCCCTCAGGCGCGTAGTAAACGTATTCTACATTGCGGACTATGCCCTGTATGCGCCATGTTTTTTCTTCCGCGCCCGTGCGCAGACGGATCGCATCGCCGCTTGCAAGGCTGTGGGCTTCGGCAAAACGGCTGTCCAGCAATAGCGCGTCCGTTTCGGTTCCGTCAAGGCCGTTTCCTTCCAGCGTCTGCGGAATATTGATGCGCGCCGCTGTTTCGAGCGCGTGAATACGGAGGGTGGCGTTACTGCCGCCGCTTAATCCGGCGTCAAAAGCGGCGCGGCGTTGCGCGTCATGTACATAGGGCAATGTCCGCAGACGTTCAAGGTCGTTTTCGGAAACCTCCGCCTTGTAAATCCAGTAATCGGCAAGTGCCGCCTCATCGTAGTAGCGGTCAACTTCATTCACGATGGTGCTGACGTACAGATTGATACCGCTAAAGAGAGCAATGCCGAGGGAACAGATACAGATGATGGCGAGGAACGAGGCGCGGTTTTCCGCAATGTCCCGGAGAATTTTTTTTTGCAAGAGTGAATTTTGTACCGTTACCATTGTATGCCCTCCAGGTCTACCGGATCCGCCTGCTGTTGTTCATTGGCTACCTGTCCGTTTTTCATCTCAATGAGCCGGTCGGCGATGGGCGCGACGAGGGAATTGTGGGTGATGATGACCACGGTCTTTCCCATTTTGCGGCTCACGTCGGAAAGAACCCGCAGGACGGTTTTTCCGGTTTCGGTGTCCAGCGCTCCGGTGGGCTCATCGCAGAGCAGGAGATCGGGATTTTTGCAGATTGCCCGGGCGATGGCTACCCGCTGTTGCTCCCCGCCGGACAGTTGGGCGGGAAAGTTGTTCACGCGGTCTTGCAAGCCCACAATCCGCAGGGCTTCCGCCGGGTCAAGGGGCGATTTACAGACCTGTTTGGCCAGTTCCACGTTTTCCAGCGCGGTCAGGTTGGGTATCAGGTTGTAAAACTGAAACACAAAACCTATTTTGTCCCGCCGGTAGCGGGTCAAGTCCAGGTCGGACATGGCGGTTATGTCCTCCCCGCCAAAGAAAATGCGTCCTGCGGAGGCCGTTTCCATACCCCCCAACAGGTTCAGGACGGTGCTCTTGCCCGCCCCGCTGGGGCCAAGAACGATGCACAGTTCCCCTTTGTCCACCTGAAACGATACCTCCCGCGCCGCATGGATAGTCACCTCGCCCATGCGGTAATCCTTACTCACCTTGTCAAAGACAACATCTGTCATAGCGTTTTTCCCTAAATATATGAACTATATTATCCTGTATAGTTCATATATTATCGTTATCATCTTGACTTGTCAAGCGTTTTTCGCTAAAATATTTACAAAACGGATTTGTAAAGTTCATATCTTATGGAAGGTCATCATGAACGGGTTTGAAAAGCGCCGGAATGACAAGAAAAAGGCTATCATGGAGGCGGCGTTAGAGTTGTTTGACCAGCACGGGTTTGACCGGGTTACAGTTTCGGAAATAGCGGAAAAAGCTCATGTTTCCAAAGTTTCGGTCTATAATTTTTTCGGGAGCAAGGACAATCTGCGCCGGAAGATTATCCGGGGTATGCTGGACCAAAGCCTTGAGCGGAACGCCGCGCTTATTCACAAGGAGAGGAATTTTGTTGATAAAATCAAGGAATACCTGCGCTTGCGAACGTGGTATTACGGCAATCATAGCCTTGGGTTTTTCTTTGAAGCGATAAAAGCCGACCCGGAAATCCGCAGCATTTTCGAGGATTTTACTGCCGCCAACAAACGGCTGTTTATGGATTTCGTGGCGCAGGGGCGGGCGGCGGGCGTGTTCTCCTCTGAGGTGTCAGACACGGCTATAGAGCTTTATATTGATGTTGTCCAGTCTTCTCTTGCGAACAATCAGCAACTCCGCGCCCTTCTCGAACACAATCCAAGGTTGGCGGAAGAATTAAATATGCTTTTCTTTGACGGGTTAATGAGGAATAAGGGGTAACGGCGGGGAAGTTGCGGCTGGCGGGTGTGGCGAAGCCACTACCGCCAGCCGTTTTAACCAACCTTCCCTGTAAACTAACAATGCTTTGTCCTCGCAGATTTAGGGCAAATTTCAGGCGGCATGGACGCCGCCTGTTACGATAAATTTGGGGACAAAAAAACTTTGCTTTGGGGTATTATTTGAGCAAATTTTTATTCCACCTGTACCGTAGGCGCACCCCATTATTCCTATTTTATTTAACATTGTTATATTTTATTTGAATATGATTACCTAATATAATTTTTCCCAATTATTTTTTGTATAATATTTTAGAAAAAACTTAGGCGCAATTTCGCATAACGTTCCGGCTGTATGCGACGGTTTGGCGGCCCGGATAAGGAAATGCGCAGCATTTCCAGGGCCGACAAACTGTGGGTGGAGTGTGGCGTGGGAATGGAGTGAAGCGAAATGACCTAGCCACACGGAACCCCGAGGGCCTTTAGGCCCGAAGC
>JAIRLZ010000080.1 GCA_031259035.1 Treponema sp.
GCAAGTTATGCGGACAGCGCGCGCATGATGCCCTCTGCGCCCGTTCCAAATCCAACCCGAACCGCACCTTCGCTAACCACAGGTTCGCCACTGTTGTTCGCGTTTTGGAACAGCATCAGATTGCGAACTTTGGAATAGCGCCGCCGCTGGATCAGCGCCGCTGAATCAGCCGCGGCATTGCATTCTTTTTTCTTTTTTGTTACACTGCCTCCATTATGATAGTGATGAAATTCGGCGGAAGCTCCATCGCTAACGCCGATAGAATCCGCGGCATGGCGGAAATTGTGAAAAAGTATATTCCGCGCGGGCCGGTTTTGGTGCTGTCCGCGATGGGCGACACAACGGATCGCCTTTTGGAAGCCGCAGGCGCCGCAATCAACACCGGCTCTTGCTCAATAGACGAGATACGGGAACTGCACCTTAAAACCATAGCGGCGCTTGGACTTGATGTCCGCGCCGAAAACGAAATCAACCCCTTGCTTGAGGAATTGAAAAACCTTCTTATAGGCATCTCCATGATTAAGGAATTGACGAAAAAGACAAAGGATTACCTTGTGTCTTTTGGAGAACGGCTTTCGGCGCGGATCGCGGCGGCTTATTTCAGAACAATGGGCGTGAACGCAAAGGCGCTGGATTCATGGGACGCGGGGTTTCTTTCGGATGACAATTATTCCACGGCGTGGATACTAAAAGAAAGCTGGGAAATTATCCCGCGTACGTTAAACCCGCTTGTCGAGGCGGGCGTCTTGCCGGTGGTGACGGGTTTTATCGCCAAAACCACCCGCAACGCCATCACCACGCTGGGACGCGGCGGTTCCGATCTCACGGCGACCGTCATTGCGGCGGCGTGCAGGGCGGAAGAGGCGCAGGTGTGGAAAGACGTCGACGGCATCCTTACCGCGGATCCGAGGATTGTGCCTGACGCAAAGCCGCTGGAGGCCGTCACCTACGAGGAAGCCGCTGAATTGGCGTATTACGGGGCGCAGGTGCTTCATCCCCGCAGTATGCAGCCCTGTGTCAAAACAAGCACGCCGGTTCTGGTGAAGAATTCTTATAACGCGCGGTCGCCCGGCACCCGCATAGTGGCTTCGCTTGAAAAACCCGCGCCTGTTAGAGCCATCACCACGCGGAAAAACGTAACCCTTGTGGACATTGTGTCGACCCGCATGGTCGGGCAGGTGGGTTTTTTGGAGCGGGTGTTCTCAACGTTTGCAAAACACGGCGTCTCCATCGACATGGTTGCCACCAGCGAGGTCTCCATATCGGTGACGGTGGACGCGGCGTACGATTTAAGCGGGCTGCAAGAGGACATGCTCAAAATAGCGCAGGTGCATATAAAAACCGGCAGGGCGATTGTCACCATCATAGGCGATGTGGAGCGTTCCTCTGAAATATTGAGCCGGATGTTCAGCGTGTGCGCCGCGGCAGGCATTCAGGCGCAGATGCTTTCCCAAGGCGCAAGCAAGGTGAACATCAGTTTCATTGTGAACGACGACCAGTCCGCTGAAGCGGTGCGGCGGGTTCACAAGGAGTTTTTCGGCAAACCGGCATCCGGAAAACGCGGGAGAGCGTAACGCGCCCGGACGCCGCCCGGATGTAGCGCAATGCGGCGCATTGCGGCGCGGGAATCCGGAGAAGATCGTTCCTGTATTACACGCGACCATGCAGTTAGGAGGCCCCCTCCCCATACGCGCTAATTTAACAAGTATTACACATTTGGCGCCGCATTCCCCGCTTCCGTTTTTCGCATTCAAGCCGTTTCGCTATGCGCTCGCAATCTTCAAGTATCCGCGGACCCAGATTGGTCTTCAATACCAAATGAACGAACGCCGTTTCACGCCATATGCCGCGGCTGGCATTCGATTCGGTCGCCGGAGGAAAAAGCTCTCTTCGCTATGAAGGCTTCGATTAACAAAGCGACCATTATCTTGCCGTTCAGCCACGCCTCCGAAGCGGCCGGATTTTTCTTCGGCAAATCGCCGAAGTCCATGATGGATTTCAAGCGCTTGAAATATATCTCAGCCTGCCGGCGCCAGCGATAGGTTTCAAGGACTTCACCAGCGCCAACCGAATGCGGAAGCGATGTTGCGACCACGATGCATTCATTGAATGAAACCGTCTTTTCCCGCAGGTTGTCGTCTTTGCCGGATGCCCGGCGGCCCAGCCTTTCCCGGGATTTCCCACACCCTTCTTTGTCCTTGCGCTTGACGCAAATCCTCACCGGAATCCGTGTCTTGTCAGGGAGCGCGGCGAAACCCGCGGCTTCGGAACGTTCCCCGCTTTCCAGAGCCGCGAAGTCGCCGGTGCTATCAAACGTATTTCCATTTTTATCGTACACGGCGAAACAGTCCTCGCGCAGGCGCAGTATATAATCCGCGCTGCGGTTCAGGCAGTGGTTGACGCCATTCAACGTCCCATACGCCCGGTCCGCAACGACCACATCGCCCCGCCTGAAATTGAAATTACTCAGGGTTTCCCCGATCTCCTCTTTGGTGATTTTGAACGTGTCGCTGGTCATGGCGTGAAGGTCTATCGCATAACGCGGACGATAGGTTTCGCCGCTCCGCCCCTTTTCCACCACATCCGACGCATCTACCGCAAGCGCGCGGCGGCCTTCTCCATAAGCCGGTTTCGGATACGCGATTAACCCGTTGAGCGCAAGGACCGCGCTTGTCTGTTTGAACCATTCGCCGCATGGCGAACTTTTTCAAAAACGCCGCATCGCTGAAATTCCCTATTTTCAGGGCGGAAGCGACCGCGCTGACCGCGACAAGCGGCGCTCCGTTGAGCGGGTGAAACAAGCGGAGCGTCATTAAATCGGCGGGCGTTTTGATTTCACGCGCGCGCTGTATACACCCGAGTTCGATACATTTCCGCTCGCAATCCTCACCGAGCGGCGGCGGCAACTGGGCTGTCGACGGCATAATGCAAACCTCCGGTGTTTTTTACAGTTGGCTTGTTTAACAACCCGGTTGGTTGTTAAACAAGTCGCGCGGTTTTTCAGGCTAAAGCCGGCTTTAGCCTTGCAAAACCGCGTTTTTTTAATGGTTGTTGTTCAGAAAGTGAGGTTTCTGAACAACGCTAGTATACTATTAAATCCATAGTTTGTCAAATATAAGTTAGTGCGTATGAAGGCGGAAATGGGCGCCCTTGCGTCTATCCCTTACTGTCAATGGAAGCCCTATCACGCGCAATGGAAACGCCATTACCGTCTACGTTCGCAAACGCAGTTCGCGTTTTGGAACGGCTCGTTTATAAAAAACGCTTGAACCGCTAAAAAGCGGATCGACGCCCTTGAGTAAAACGCCGAGTCCGCCTATACTAAAAAGTAGCGATCTGGTAAAATAGGAGCAGGCCGTAGTGAATGCGCCGCCCCTATAGGATGCGCCCTTGCGGGGCGGGTAAAGAGAGGTTCAATGAAACTGGCGCTTGTTGGTTATGGAAAAATGGGCAGGCGGATAGAGGAAATCGCCGCGGCGCGAGGGCATGAGATTCTCGCCGTCATCAATCCTCATGCCAAAGAGAAAACGTCACGGCTAGGCGCGGAGATCGCCGCGTCTTTTGAAGCGGCTGACGTTGCGAACAGCCTCGGCGAGGCGGATGGCGCGATTGAATTCACCCAGCCGGATGCTGTTGTCTACAATATACAAGAGCTTTCCCGGAGGCGTATTCCGGCGGTGATTGGCACGACAAACTGGTACAATCGTCTTGACGAGGTGAGGCGCATCATAGAAGGGGACGGCTCGCGTCTTTTATATGCGCCGAATTTCTCTTTAGGCGTGAATATTTTTTACCGCATCGTGTCTTACGCCGCTCAATTGATGGACTCTTTCCCTGAATATGATGTGGGCGGCTATGAAATTCATCATAATGAGAAGAAAGAAAGCCCGTCTGGAACGGCGAAAATCCTTGTTGAGAAGATTATCACCGCAATGAAACGCAAAAAAACGCCGGTATGGGACGCGCTTGACCGTCCGCCATTGCCTGAAGAACTCCATTTTTCCAGTTTGCGCGCCGGAGCGGAGCCGGGCGCCCACACGGTGCGCTTCGATTCCCCGGCTGACACGATAGAAATAACGCACACGGCGCGCAGCCGCGACGGATTCGCGCTCGGCGCGGTGCGGTGCGCGGAATGGCTTGTATGCAAAGAAGACTCGGATATTGAACGCGGCGTTCAGCGCCAATGCGTTTTCACCATAGATGATTTTTTGGAGGATGTGTGAATAAAGGTACAGGATTGGATTTTAGAGGGGCGTTTACCGCGCTCGTCACCCCGATGAAGACGAATGGCGATGTTGATTACGAAGGCTTCCGTAGATTGATTGATTTTCAACTCGCTCAAGGCATTGACGGTCTCGTACCGCTCGGAACAACCGGAGAAACGCCGACGCTGGATGAAGATGAAGAGGAAAAGCTCATAAACATAATAGTGAAAGAGGCGAAGGGCAAGGTTCCGCTTATTGTAGGCGCCGGCTCCAATTCCACAAAATCAGCCGTGGCTTACACCAAACGCGCGAAAGAACTCGGCGCGGACGCGGCGCTTGTGGTGACGCCCTATTACAACAAGCCCAACGATGAAGGCGTTTTCCTGCATTTTGAGACCGTGGCGAGAGAGGGCGGCATTCCCATCATCATCTACAACATAGCGTCCCGCACCGGAAAAAATATCGGCGTACCGCTCATGGAAAGGCTGTCCCTGATCCCGGGCGTCACCGGCGTCAAGGAGTCTTCCGGCGACATCGGTCAGATGGGAGACATTATCGCCCTTGCCAAAAAACGCAAAGCGGAAGGCAAAGATTTCTTCGTCCTTTCCGGCGACGACGCGCTCGCCCTGCCCACGCTTGCGCTCGGCGGCGACGGCGTTGTCTCGGTGGCGTCCAACCTCACGCCCGCAAAAGTCGCCGCCCTCATCAAAGCCGGTCTTGACGGCGATTTTGCGGCGGCGCGGACGCTGCACTACGAATTGCTGCCGTTCATCAAGGCGGCGTTTATTGAAACAAACCCCATCCCCATCAAAGCGGCGCTGAACATGGCGGGGCTTCCCGCGGGGCCCGTTCGCCCGCCGCTCGCCCCCCTCTCGGAAAGTAGCAGAAAAGCTCTGGAAGCGGCGGTGAAAGGGCTGAACGGAGGTTGAGCGCTGTTGAAAAGGCGCGGCGGAACGTTATATCGGCTTCCACGACGGCAATATCATCTCCAATCAATTTTTTTTTGCGGCGTCATTGTTTTCAATCCACATAATGAACCCCCAATAACGCTCTAAAATATTTGGTTAGCGCCGCTTCCTCATCATTATATGTTCCCGCTTCAACATAGGGGGCAAGCGCGGGGTGTTTTCGCGCGCTCCTGCTCACGAAAAGCGGCTCTAATTCCCGGAAATAAGCGTTGTTTATCATTATATCGTTGTTGCCAAAATAATACGGCACGTGCGGAATATACTCTTTAAATACATCAACATAACAATAATAGGACAGATTTGTTTTGGTTACCCGCATCGCGGCTCTCGTTTCTTTCTCAAGAAAAGTCGCGGCGCGTTTTAATGCGTTTATGTCGCGCATAGTATAAAAATAAGCGATGGCGTCCTGTGTGGACGCCGTTTTATGATTTGGGTACTTCGGTATGTAATTGCCGATCGTATCATACTCCTTAATCGAAAATAGTTTATTATCGTTCGTTTCAAACGGGTAGTTTTGGATGTACTCGTAGTTCATGCCCAAAAGATTGCGTTCATAAAGCGCGATGATTATCGGAAAAGAGGTGATTTTTGATGTCGCCGAAAAAACGCCTGAACTCACTACAACCGAATCTATAAGCGTATAGTTGCTCTTAAACCGCCCAAGCGCCTCAAAATTAGTTTTCTTGATGAGATAAGACAATGGATGCAAAACGCAGACAAAATCAGCCGCCAGCTTGTCATACGAAAGCAAAAAAGATATTCCCACGTCACGCGACACGACGCCGGCGTCCCTCAAAAATACCGCTCTCTTTATATCATTACGAATAATTGACGTCATGTCATTATAAGGAGGATTGCCGACAATGATTATCTTCTCATTTTTATCGAGATTATATTGTGAGCGAGATATTCCAAAAAGGCTGTTATGGTTAAAATAAACGCCGCGGGGCCGCGTCTGTTTCGCCGTTTCAACCGCTTGTTCGTCAATATCAGCGCCAATCGTTTTTGGTCCGCGCAGAAAACCGCCATATCCGCACGAAGTGTCAAGAATATAATAATCGTCCCAGCCCGGCGCATTCTTCCCAATAAGAGAATACACTATATCAACCAGCCAGGGCGGAGTATAGTAACTGCCGAGATTCACGGTGTCTTTATGTCCTAGATGTCTCTGATCCACAGACTGCTATCATGTAAAATCGAAATTCTTTTGTCAAGCGGCGGAAAAGAACCGCCCGCAGACGGTTCTTTTCATCGCAATCCCTGTTGCAGGAATAGCGCCCACCGCGTCGTCCTTCGCTTAATCCACCGCCGAGACTCCCAACGATCCGGCAAACATCACATGGCTTAACCCGGTCCGTCGCCGGATTTGCCTGATGTCCTCCGTGTTGAAGATGCCCACCGGTTTTATGGTCATTTTTACGTTCCGGGCGTTGATCTTCCCCTGCTGGTATTCAAGGGCTTCATTC
>JAIRLZ010000085.1 GCA_031259035.1 Treponema sp.
CTGTTTCCAGTGGGGCGGTTTCCTCTACAGGGGACGCCTGTTGTACATGCGATCTGGCAGGCAGGTTAAACAGAACCCCCAATTCGCTTATAACGGCGACAACGCCGCCAGCGGCAATGCTGTCATCGCCTGATCCAAGGTAAAACGCCGCGGCTCCGCTTAAAGGTTCCGCGAGTACAATCGGTTCCGTATATGTTTCCGTATGTTCCTCAAATGAAATATCCGCGCGCAGATAATTTTCTTCGGTGGTAATAACAAGGGAGACAACTGGAAAAGCGTGGTTTTCGATTTCCTGTTTTTCATCGTCATCGCCGGATATGGTTGAAGCGAATTCTTCTCCATCCGGCCGCCTTGCGGGTTTGATTGCCGGCAGGCGCACCGCTTTTATCAGCGAATCTTCTTCACCGGCATTTAAAAGCAGTTCCAGCCACCCGTCTTTCGAGACCACGCTGACCATTACGGGCGCGAGACCGGCGCTCTCCGTTGCGTAAGCGTAATATGCGCGGACGATAGTTCCGTCTCCCACGAGGTTTAGGCGAAATTCCAGTTTGTCCGTTCTTGCGGGAAGACTTTCCGGCGGGACTCCGCCGTCAGACTCTTCTTCCATGTCCATAGGCGGCGGCTTTGAAATCAGGTACCTATCCTTTCCTATGGAGAGACCGTACGTATACACCGCCGGCGCCCATTGAGGAGTTGTTTCCATGCGGGATTGCAGGGGCGGTCCGCCCTTTTTGTCCAAAAGATCGCCCTGAAGCGCATACCAATGGGTAAACACCTTCGACTTTTCGGCAGAATACCCATTTTCCGCTTCTTTCGTCGTTATGGGGATTGAAATTGTTCCGGCTATGCCGTTGACTTTTTGAGTTCCTTCAAAAGGAGGAAGCGGAAACACTTCGGCTTTGATGTTTTTGAAGCCGGCAAGCTCCGGAGCCTTCCATAGCATTCGGTTCGCTCCTTCAGAAACTTTTCCCTCATGGAATATCTTGCCGCCGTCAGACCATACGACATAGGGCTCGAGCGGTTCATCCCAGAGAACAGGGACTTCAAGCAAAATATAAGCGCCGGCTTTTGCCATGCGCGCGTCTGACTGACCGGGCAGGTATACCTGCGGATCTTTGACGGCAAAACGCGCCTCAGCCAAAAAATAGAACGATTTTTCCGTAGACGAGAGCGGCGTCCCGTCTTTTCCAACAACCTGCAAGATCATAGAGTATTGACCTATGCCAAGCGTTTCAGGCAGGGTAAACGCGGGCAATTCCATAGTCCGCGCCGGAACAAAAATCGGTTTGTTCTCCGTCCAATGTACAAAAGAACTTTCCTCTGGTTTTATTGGAACATCTCCATCCACTACAGCGGAGATTTCCTCTGCCGGAACGTCTTCTCCATCCGCCGCGCCGGGAATTTCCGTTTCGTCCGCCGCCGCGTCTGTAGGATCAAACGTATACTCACGTTCTTCCGCCCGTATTTTTACCGGAACATCTTCTCTGTCCTCCGTGTCCGTAGAATGCATGAACATATACTCAAGTTTTTCCTCCCGTATTGCGTCGCTCGCCGTCTGCATATCTGTGGGACGCAGAAAAATCTGAAAACCCATTATATCGGGATATTCCTTCGGGAGTGAATACACAAAATAAGGGCGAAGCGTATCTTTGCTGTTGATAATGGGGGAGCTGTCTATGGACTGCTGCTTGTCAACGAGAAATACATTCATCTCGTAAGAGCTTAGAGGGAAAAGAACTACAGAATCCAGAGAAGCGTCATTGCATGCGGTGAGAAAAAAAAACGGAAAAATTGAGAAAACGCCAAGAATGCCGCTTCTTTTTATTTTCATGTTGTTTTAAATATAACGCTAAATAGCATAAATTTCCATTTTATACGTCTAAATTTGACGCCAAAAGAGCGTTTTCTTCGATAAACTCCCGACGGGGCGCCACATTTTCGCCCATCAGCATAGAAAATATCCGATCAGCCTCAATAGCGTCTTCCATGCGAATCTGCACCATGTTCCGCTTGCCGGGATCCATGGTTGTTTCCCACAGTTGATCGGGGTTCATTTCACCCAAGCCCTTGTACCGCTGCAAGGCGACCTTGCCGGGCTCCCGCCCCGATTCGGCGAGTATGCGATCCTTTTCGGCGTCGTCATAGGCGTAGAAGTTCTTTTTCTCATAGCTCACTTTGTAGAGGGGCGGCATGGCGAGGTATACATGCCCATACTCCAGAAGCGGCGTCATGTAGCGGAAAAAAAAGGTGAGGAGGAGGGTGCGGATGTGCGAACCGTCAACGTCGGCGTCCGCCATGATCACGATCTTGTGGTAGCGTATCTTTTCAATCTTGAATTCCGCGCCCGCGCCGGCTCCGATGCTGGCGATAATCGGCTGCAATTTCTCGTTGGTGATGACCTTTTCGATGTGTGTTTTCTCCACGTTGAGCATCTTGCCCCAGAGCGAAAGAATAGCCTGATACTGGCGGTTGCGCCCCATTTTTGCGGAACCGCCCGCCGAGTCTCCTTCCACGATGAACAATTCGCAAAGCGAAGGGTCTTTTTCGGAACAGTCCGCGAGTTTTCCGGGCAATCCGGCGCTGTCCATGGCGTTCTTCCGCCGCGTGGCTTCCCTCGCCTGCCGCGCCGCAATGCGGGCTTTCGCCGCCAGCACGGACTTTTCAAGGATGCTGGCGATGACATCTGGATGCTGATCAAAAAAAATTTCAAGCTGTTCATACATCAGCGCGTCAATGATGCCCCGCACCTCGGAATTGCCGAGTTTGCTCTTGGTCTGACCCTCGAATTGGGGATTTGGCGCCTTGACGGACAAAACCGCAGTCAGCCCTTCGCGTACGTCCTCGCCGGAAAAACCTTCCTCAAATTTTTTGACCAGCTTTGATTTTTTTAGAAATTCGTTCAGGACGCGGGTGAGCGCCGACTTAAAACCCACCAAGTGAGTGCCGCCTTCGCGGGTGTTGATGTCGTTCACAAACGAGTACATGATTTCGTTGAACCCATCATTATGTTGAATGGCAATTTCCGCTTCAATAGCGTCACGAACGCCGCTTATAAAAATCGGTTCTTTATAGAGAACGGTTTTTCCTTCGTTTAAGTACTGGACGAAACTTTTTACTCCGCCGTCGAATTTAAACTCATGAACCTTGGGCGTCGAAAGCCTCTCGTCCCGAATGGTTATTTTGAGACCTCTATTGAGGAAGGCGAGTTCCCGCAGCCGGTTGGAGAGCGCGTCAAAATTACACGCCGTCGTTTCCTTGAAAATGGAAGGGTCCGCCTTCCACCGGATAACCGTGCCATGTTTGGAGCCGCTTGCAGCGCTATCTTCCGGCGTCCACGGACAGGAAGACGCGCCGCATTCGTGGGTGGACGCTTCCGGTATGCCGATTGCATACCGCTGGGTGTAGATTTTGCCGTCTTTATGGACAAAGGCTTCGCACCACGTTGACAGCGCGTTCACCACAGACACGCCCACGCCGTGCAGTCCGCCAGAAACCTTGTAGGATTTTTTATCGAATTTACCGCCGGCGTGGAGGCGGGTCATAACGAGTTCAAGGGCGCTCACGTTTTCGCCTGCGTGCATGTCAATGGGAATTCCGCGTCCGTTGTCCTCCACCCTGACAACATCATCGCCTTCCAGTACCACGAGAATGCTGTCGCAATGCCCCTGCATCGCCTCGTCAATGGAATTGTCCACCACTTCAAACACGAGATGATGAAGCCCGTCTATCCCGGTTGTCCCAATATACATACCGGGTCTTTGCCTGACCGCTTCAAGCCCTTTCAAAACCTGTATACTTTCCGCTGAATATTCTGACATGATGGTATAAGTATAGCAAATTTTGAGGGAAACGTGAAGAGGGGGCGGAGATGCGTCATAACAGGAACGGCATACCCGAATCGCGGCGAAAAAGTCGGGTTATGGAAGGACAAAAGGGACGCCGATGACATGAAATGCTCTTCAAAAAAGAGCGTAAGACGGGTTTCCAGCGGCTTTTAGAAAAGGCGTTTTTTTGATACACTTTCCGGCATGATTGCAACGACACCTTCTTCCAATGATTTTTCCCACATAAAGGCTTTGGCGCTTGATTTGGACGGGACATTGCTCCGTCCCGACAACACCGTGGGCGAACTGACTGTCAACACGCTCAAGGCGTGCCGCGAGCGGGGGCTTCATCTCATCGTTTGCACGGGCAGATCGCCTGAAGCGTCCGAGAAATACCGCGCCGCCATAGGCGCGGCGGGTCCAATGGTGTTTTTTAATGGAGTTGAAGTCACCGATGTTGACGCTCAAGGCGGCAGAAGCGGCGTCGTTTACACGTCCCTCGCGCGTTTTGACGTCATTGATTTCTGCGTTGATGTTTCGCGGAAAACCGGCGTCTATTTTCAGGTCTATTTTCCTGAAACCGATGGCGCGGAGGGGCGCGTGGGGAAAAGACCCCTGGCGGAGAGAGGCGGCGCGGAATGGGACATGTACGCCAAGCATACTGGATCGCCGCCGGTTGTCGCGGACATAAAACAAACGCTCGCCGCCTTCCGTGCGACCGCGAAACCGGAAACGGCCGGCTGTATCAAGGGCATGTTTCTTGCGGATCCCGCAAAACTCGACGAGATTCGCCCGCTTCTCTCCGAACGCTTTGGCGATACGGTGTATATTACGAAGACGCTCGACACCTTTCTGGAGATCATGGCCACGGGAGTTTCCAAGGGAACCGGTCTTAAACTCGCGCTGGATCGGCTCTCGCTCACGGGTGAAAGCGTTCTCGCCTTCGGCGATGAGGAAAGCGATCTTTCCATGTTCGAAGCCGTCGGTTTTTCAGCCGCGCCCGCAAACGCCAAAGACAGGGTGAAAGCGGCGGCGCGCGTGGTTGTCAAAGCGAATGCGGAAGAGGGCGTAGCGCGGTTTCTGGAACAGGCTCTATTGAAGCTGTAGGGTTTCCACCCACGCATTCGGCGGCGTACGCGGGCGGCGCCGGCGCGGTTTATCTCGACCGCTCCACCCCATTACGTTCGCAGTGTTTTTTTATCACGCATTTTGAGCAGAACGGACTCACGGGGCGGCAGACCCTCTGTCCGTATTGCACCAAAAGATCGTTGATGCGCTTCCAGTAAGGACGCGGAAGAATGTCCCGCAGCCGCATTTCAGTCTGTTCGGGATGGCGCGTCTTGACCCAGCCGGCGCGATTGTTTATCCGATGCACGTGAATGTCAACGCAGATGCCATCCATGTCAAAGGCTTCGGTAATAACCAGATTGGCGGTCTTTCGCCCAACGCCCGGCATGGCGAGAAGCGCGTCCATATCCGCCGGAACCGCCCCTCCGTATTGGCTCTTGATGATGGCGGCGATTTTAAGGAGATTCGCGGCCTTGGTGCGGTAGAAGCCAGCGGGATACGCAAGCCGCTCGACCTCTTCCGCGCTTAACGCAAGCAAAGCCGTTGGCGTTGGGGCTTTTTCAAGCAGGGCTTTCGATGTCTTGAACGTTACATCATCCTTGGTTCGCAGACTCAGGATCGTGGACGCAAGCACAGCCCACGGATCCCGTTTGTAGGACGCCGCGACCGTGGTTACAGCCGGAAGCGCTTCGTGGAGTTCCCTCCGCCATGTTTCAAGGGAAACGAAAATGTCATCCCATGTCGGGGCGCTCATATGCTCTCCAAAAGACAGACCGCGAGGGCTTCCACCGCGTTTCCCTGTCCTATCGCGTCAATTCCTTCATTGGTCTTGCCCTTCACCATGATCGCACCGGCGTCCGTTTCCAGCGCCTCGGCGAGAGCCGCGCGGATTTTCTCGCGGTGCGGGAGGATTTTTGGCGTCTCACACGTCACCACGCAGTCCACGTTGACAACGCGCCAGCCGCCGCTCTTCACGCGGTCAAACGCCCTCTTGAGCAAAAGCATCGAATCCGCGCCTCTATACGCCGGATCCGCATCGGGGAAAAGCTCCCCGACATCGCCCGCGCCGGCCGCGCCGAGTATGGCGTCGATCACGGCGTGGGCAAGCGCGTCGGCGTCCGAGTGTCCAATTTCGCCTTTTTCGCAGGGGATTTCAACGCCGGCAAGCAGAAAACGGCGCCCCGGCGCAAGCTTGTGCAGATCCCGTCCCAAACCGATACGCGGCGTACCCTTAATCATGTTCCACACCTCTTGCTAAAGAAT
>JAIRLZ010000095.1 GCA_031259035.1 Treponema sp.
CGCCATACGCGAAGCGTACACGCTCCGAACTATCCCTTCACTTCCGCAATCGCTTTTTCCCGCGCCGCAATGATCTTGTCGCACCATTCGTCAAATTCAGGATCTTCGATCTGACATTCTTGGTGGGCTGACACATAGTTAATCGTATGGCGTATGCCCTGATCAAACCGCACGCACGCCGTAAAACCCGGTACAAGCCTCTTGAGTTTCGTGTTGTCGAACGCCACGGAATTGGCTTTGTCCCCGATAAGACCGCCCTCAAAATTGTAAGGGCCGGCGGCCGCAAGAAACTCGCTGGAAACATGCGCCGCTTTCAGCGGCTTGCCGAGAGCTTGAGCGATAGCGGCGTAAATCTGGTTCCATGTGAGCGTTTCGTCCGATGTGATCTGAACGGCTTCGCCGATGGCATGAATATTGCCCATAAGCCCGATGAAGCCGTTGGCAAAGTCGCTGTTGTGCGTCATGGTCCACAGGCTCGTACCGTCCCCATGAATGATGACGGGCTTGCCGTCAATGATGCGTTTTACTACTTGCCAACTGCCGTTTTTGCTGTGAACGCCGAGAGGTACGCTGCGCTCGTCGTAGGTGTGGCTGGGGCGTACTATAGTGATGGGAAAACCCTGTTCACGGTACATTCTCAGCAAAAACTCCTCGCATTCGATCTTGTTGCGGGAATATTCCCAAAACGGGTTTGCAAGCGGGGTCGCCTCGCTTATGCGGTAATCGGACGCGGGCTTTTGATACGCGGACGCGGAGCTGATGAAAATGTACTGTTTCACTTTATCCTTGAGCAGACGGAAATCCCGTTCAACCTGTTCGGGTCCAAAGGCTATAAAATCAGCCGCAACATCAAACGTAAGACCATGCAATTTTGAGGCCGCGCCGGTCTCATCGTTAATGTCGCAATGTATCTCGATCAGTTTGCCATATTCCCCAATCTCACCGAAAACCGTGTTGCGGCTGCCCCGGTTGAGCAGGTACAACTCCCAGCCCTGCTCCAGAAGCCTTTTTGAAATAGCGGTACTGATGGTGCCGGTGCCGCCTATGAACAACGCTTTCATACTGTTATCCTCCATGATAATAAGATTGCCCGCTTCATCGCGGGCGCGCGGTCGCATCACGAAAGGTTTTTTCCCCTTCCATAACACGGCGCCGCTTATACGGTTGCATGAATTCTCTCCAGCAACCACACGATATTCTCGCCGAGTCTCCGCATGGTTCTCATGCCTTCGTCATCCTTTTCCGCATCCCCAATGTTGCAAGCCAGGCTCACATTCAGATACGTCGAGCCGGGAACGATCATGTCGTTGATAAGAAAGAAATGCTGCATCGAATCCAACGTGGCGACGCCGCCGGCGCGCCGCGCCGCGCTCACCCCGGCCGCGACTTTCCGGCTGAACGCAAAACCGTCGGCGCGTGAAATATAGCCCGTGCGGTCAATGACGGCTTTGATCTCCGAGCTTATGTCAAAGAAGTACGTCGGCGAGCCGAGTACAATCGCGTCCGCGGCTTTCATCTTAGGGTACAGTTCATTCATCCAGTCGTCAATGGCGCACCGCCCCTTGTTTTTCCAACAGGCCGCGCAGCATCGACAGCCATGCACATCCCTGCCTCCGGCTTGGTACAATTCGATCTCCAATCCCGCCTTCTCACATACTTCCAATACCGCGGCAAGCAGCTTCGCGGTATTGCCGTTTGGACGCGGACTTCCATTAATCCCAAGAACCTTCATGGCAACCTCCTCTGGCGCGGCGAATCGCCCCGCCGGTCGCTTTTAATAGTATAATTAATCGCTTGTTTGTTCAATGGGGAAATAGGGGGCAGGCAATGCCCTCGCCTCGTCAATTTTTGCCTGCGTCTGGGTCAAAACCGTTGAAGGTATGGAAGGATTTATGAACCGGGACAACCCGTTTAGCCGGGGCAGGAGCGGGTCGCGGGGCTTGCGGGCAAGACGGCGGCTGAACCTCTTGAACATACACCGTCAAAAAGGCGATGACGCTTTCGGCTGGAAAAAGTGTTGCGTAGCGGTATTGACACGCGCCCATAACATATTTATACTTTTAACAGAATCTTATTTCTTTCAAAAGGAGCGACACGCAATGCGTATGAAAAAAACCGTATATTCCGATTCCGGCTATATCCGTAGCGATCTCCCCCCCCCCCCCCCATATCCTATAGACTAACCTATTATATTGTAGATAATAACACTCATTATACACACGAAACATCCGGTAAACCCGGCGTAGATGCGTCCGCTTCCGCACGGATTGCGGGCGTCCCGCAATCCGCGAACTATACGCCATAAAACTCATAAGACACACGCAAGGGAGAAAGCCATGAGAGGATATGATGGCATCCTTCAAGGGGATGACGCATGTTTGGACTGGTCCAGCGGCTTTGTTACGCTCGCCGCGCCAACACTGCGGAACGAAAAAGGATGCGCCGGAATGAAATTCAGCCGCTCGCGGTTCCATAAAGGATCGCGTCGCTCGGAGGATCAAGCGGGAGGATGCCCCCGTTTGATTTAACACAGAAAACTTGCCCGTAGGGGCGGTTTAACCACGTTGTGGTTGATATAAAAAGGAGGAACCCCAAAACCGGCCGCTTCTTGCCGGAATACGCCGGCTTTGGGGGCGCGCTAAACGCATTGCCAGTTTACGCTGTTGTAGATGGAATTTCAATGCGTTTAGTCCTCTCGCTTTAGGA
>JAIRLZ010000239.1 GCA_031259035.1 Treponema sp.
TGCTCCGCAAACCATCACCGTTACATAATTTCCTTACAGAACGAACCAAAGGTTCGCCGAACCTCGTAAATAATGCAACGCTTACAAGATGCCCCGACCCTTGGGGCGGGGAGGTTCATCGGGCTTGCAAAAGCGTCATATACCGCCGAAACGATAGGTACAGGATTCGCGGGAGTTTTTATGAAAAGTGACACACCACAGAGCGGCAGAAGCTTTGAAAGTATCGGTGATAATTTCATCTACCCCCAGAGCGACTGGATTCAAAAGGGGACGCTTCAATGCATCGACGCGGCTAACGATTATCGCTCTGGTCAAAGGGTTCAGTCCAAAAATCCGTTGCGTCGCCTTGCGGAAAAAGTGGAGCGTTGTAGAACGAATTTGGCGTTTGAAGCGGAGGCCGCTTGTGGAAATTTGACGTCAGAGCAGACGCTATTATAAATTTCCTTGTGGAACGAGCCTCCGTTCAAACTGATATGGCGCTAAAGGCGCCGTTAGGCTCCGGGAAAAGCGGTTAAGCCGAAAAGTAAGCCGCCCCGCTTTTCCGCCGTATAGATTAATCTTCCTCTTCGTGGACATGGAACGCGGCGGCCGCCTTGATCACCTCGTCGGCGATCTTGCCGGAAATTGGCGCATAGTGGTCGAACTCGACGCTGAAAGAACCGGTGCCGCTCGTGATGGATCGCAAATCTATGGAGTACCGGAGCAACTCGGACTGGGGAACTTGCGCCCTGATCTCGCCGATGCCGCCAACCGTGTCCTGCCCCAAAATCTTGCCGCGCTTGCCGGAAAGATCGCTCATCACATCGCCCAAATATTTGTCTTCCACAAAGACCGTCAAATTGGTGATAGGTTCAAGCAGAGTCGGGGCCGCGTGTTTCATCGCCTCACGAAATGCGTTGCGGGCGGCGAGTCTGAACGAAAGCTCATTTGAGTCAACCGGATGTTCCTTGCCGTCAAGCAGGCTCACCTCCACATCAACCACCGGATACTGCGCCATGACGCCACGCTCCATAGCGTCATGGATGCCCTTTTCAATGCCGGGAATATAGCCTTTTGAAACGGCGCCGCCAAAAATCTTGTTGTTGAACTTGTACCGCTCGCCTCGGGGAAGCGGCAAGATTTCAATCGCCACCCTCCCAAACTGACCGTGGCCGCCGCTCTGTTTCTTGTGCGTATATTCGGCGGTCGCTTTTTTTGTAATTGTTTCACGGTACGGAACGCGGGGAACGCGAGTCTCAATCTCCATTTTATGGGACGCTCTAATTTTATCCAGAATAATATTGACGTGCAGCTCGCCCATACCGGAAATGACGGCTTCCTTGGTTTCCACATTAAACGTATAGCGGAACGTCAAGTCTTCTTCAGCGGCGCGGATGAGAGCCGCGCCCAGTTTGTCATCGTCTTTTTTGGCCGCGGCGTTCACCGCCACCGAGTGAACCGGTTCGGGCAGACGCAATGGCAAAAAGGTGAAAGACGAAGCGCCTGCCGTAATCGTATCGTTGGTCTTGAGGCTTGCGGATTTGGCGATGACGCCGACATCGCCGGTACTGATCTCGGACGTCTCCTCAAGCCGCTTGCCCTGGCAGAAGAACAGCTTCCCAATACGTTCTTTTTTGTTCTCGGACACGTTGTACACTTCGGAATCCCCGGAAAGCGTTCCATTGATGACCTTTACCCATGACAGTTTGCCGGAAAATTGATCGTAGGTTGTCTTTATGACAAGCGCCGCCAATGGCTGCGAAGGATCCATGTGAATATCCTTCTTATCGCCTTCCCCGTCAACTACAATGTCTTTTGCGGTCTTTGGGCAAGGCGCAATATCGGCTATGAAGTCCAAAAACGGAATAAGACCGGAATTCTTCAACGCCGAACCAGTGAACACCGGCACATATTTATGATCCGCAATGGCCTCAATGAGACCCGTGTGCATTTCTTCGGCGTCAAGCGATCCTTTTTCAAGGTAGCGATCCATGAGCGTATCATCTCCATCAGCCGCGGCCTCAATGAGCCGTTCCCGCGCCGCCGCCACAGCTTCCACGTATTCCGCCGGAATTGCGCCTTCTTTCTCAAGGGCGTTTCCATCTCCCTGTACAAAATACGCCTTCCCGTTCAGCACATCAATAACGCCCTTATACGCCGCGCCCGCGCCCATAGGCAGGGCAACCGGTACCGGCGTTATTTTACATTTATCTTTTATATCGCGCAGGGTTTTATCAAAATCCGCCCGATCCTCATCAAGACGGGTTACAAAAATACCCCCCGGTTTCTGTCTTTCTTCAAGATTCCGCCATAGTTTTATGGTTTCTATCTGTACGCCGGAACGTCCGTCAACGGTCAGAGCGGCAATATCACACGCCCTGAATGAGAGTGTCACATCTCCGGTAAAATCCGGAGATCCAGGCGTATCAAAAAAATTGATCTTTTTGCCATTCCGCGTAATATACGCCAAAGCCGTATGAATTGAGATTTTCCGCTCAATTTCTTCAGCGCTTGAATCCGAAACGGTTCTGCCGGATTCAACTGGTTCAGCTTTTTGAACTACTCCGCCTGCATAGAGCAAATGTTCAAACAGGGTGGTCTTGCCGGTTCCTCCATGTCCGGCAATGGAAACATTTTTAATGGCATCAATACCGTAACTCATTAATCAACTCCTAATAGATAAAGTGTTATAGCTATAATGAAGCTGTTTTTCCGGCTTGTCAAGAGAAAAAGCAAAGTAATTTGCGATGCGCCGGGAAACCAAAAGCGTTTCATTCGCCAATCCCGTACTATATACCATGAAAACGAATCTGTTATTTCTATTTTTTCTCTGCGCCTCTATCATAACAGCCTGCGTGGGTTCGAATCCCGCCGCTGCGGAACCGGAGATCGTGTCGGAAGGCGCGGGGCAAGGGTACCGGGGGCTTATTCGGGTGTTGGTGCGTTCAAACAGCAACGGCATTCAATCAATAGAAGTGATCGGCCACGAAGACGATGAATTCATCGGCGGCGCGGCGATGGAAAGCCTCTCTGAGTCAATAGTTGAGTCCAATTCCACCGATATGGACGCCGTTTCCGGCGCGACCGAATCCAGCCGCGGCTTTCTTGAAGCGGTGCGAAACGCGCTCCACTCACGGAAATGAGGTTTTTGGAACCAGAAGACCGCCTCACCTACGCTTGTGGCGGAGGCGCTGTCATAACCCTTGCAACCCCACCGCTTTTTTGAAGCTTATGAGTATCTCATCTACCAAGGGGCTTGCGTCAATGTCGACCAAGAGTCCTTTTGCGCGATAAAAGGCGATGAGCGGAGCGGTCTGTTCGCGGTACACCTCAAGGCGTTTGCCGATGGCTTCAGGCTTGTCATCGTCCCGAATGTAAACCTCGCCGCCGCACGTATCGCAGACATGCTCCTGTTTGGTCGGATTGAAAACGGTGTGCCAGTTAAAGCCGCATTTTCTGCACACGCGCCTGCCTGAAAGCCGCTCTATGACGCCGGGATCCGGTATGTCGAAGTTGACGACCGTATCCACCGGGGAAAACGTCGCAAGCGCCTCCGCCTGGGCTATGGTGCGGGGGAAACCATCCAAAATGTAGCCTTTTTGCGCGTCGGCTTGCGCGAGCCGTTCTTTTACCAGCGCGATGGTTGTCTCATCGTCGACGAGCTTTCCCGAATCAATGATGGCTTTCACCTTGAGTCCCAAAGAGGTTTTCGCCGCAATGGCCTCTCTGAATATCGCGCCGGTACTGATGTGGGGCGCGTTGAGGAGTTCCTTTACCCGGACCGCAAGCGTTCCCTTGCCTGCTCCCGGAGGTCCTAAAAAGATTAATTTCATGCGTTCTATAATGCCTTTGTTGCGAAAAAAAGTCAACCGACAGCGTAGGCTGTTCCAAAACGCGCCGCCGTTGTTTTCATATCCGCCTCACTTAAAGATTATTTTACCTTGACCCGTTGTTTGATCCGTTTCCCGGTATATTTCGGTTTTTAGCTCGCTGATGGGCGTCCACTTCACCAAAAAGGTGATTTTGTTATTGAAGCGGTAGACGTAAGGCATACTCCGGGTGTCCAAATAGGGCGACAAGGTCATGGTCAGGGAAGCGTCCCAGTCTCCAAGGTGATGAACCACGCTGAGATTGAATGACTTCAACTTAAAACCGGACGCCTTTCTGAGGGATTCATCGTCAAAACGGAAAGAATTCAAGAGGTCTATAAATACATTTTTTTCTCCGGGCAACTCAACGCCGGTTGAGAACATGGGAATGTCCTGTATATACCGGTATATGACGTTGTTTTCGGAATTGACGGAAAGGTTGAGTTCCATAAACTGCGCGATATTCAGCCTAAACCCAAGTGAAAACGTGAATTTTGAATACGTATACCGCTGCAAGTCAAGGGAAAGACTCGAATTCATATTGAATGAAAAATTCAGCCGGTTGTCCCAGACACTGGTTTGCGAAAAATTCTTTGCATACCGCAACGCGAAGCTGTTGGGATTGAGAGTCTCTGTGTCTTGCGACTGTATCCAGCCGCTCGTTTCAAGCAGGTACTTTTTTGACCGGAGCATGGTGAACGTCGCGGAAAATCCGCCCAATGTCAGGGTTGAAGTGAGGTTCGTCCATTCGGCAAGCTCCGGATCGTACACCGCATACTGCTGGGCGGAATAGGTGGCGCCGGACTTTCCGCCCCAGAAAGTGTCTTTTTGAGCGGCGTATCGAACCGCTTGGGTAAAATAGAGCGGATCGAAGGTGCGCTTGCGTTTGTCGGGGAGGAGGCTGTCCTCTTTCCGGTTGTCTTCCAAACCAAGCGGCTCATACACAAACGGGTTGAATATTTTGCCGCGGACATTTGTCTCGCTCAACCAAAACCTGACGGTCGCGTTTCCTGTAATCGTCATGTCTTTGGGAGGCATATCCGCCGTAAGCGTGACATTCTGAACCTTGTCCATGATGGAAGCGTTGACATTCGCGCTGAATTGCTGGGAGTCGATTTTTTCTTTTTCCCATGCCCCATACGTAAGCTTCCATTCCGGATCCGCTATCGTACTCTGGGCGTCAAATTCGTTTTTTAGCATGAGACCCTTCAAACTATACTGAAAACTGGTGGCGCCCCATATAGGGCTTGTATAAAACGGTTTCAAAGCCGCTGAATATTCGTACGATGTGGAGAACTGCGTCTGTTGATACGCCCTGCGGTACGCCGCGTCCCGTTCGCTCTCCGTATCGTACGCCGGTATTTCTTCATTCAAAAAGAGATAGTCCTGCCACGCGCCGGTTCCTGAAAAGCGTAGCGATGTTGTATACAGCCCGCCTGTTTGAGCGAGGGTGAACCCGACGCTGCCGTCTCCGCGCGCGGTTGACAGTATTGAGGCTCTGTCTTCCAGATTGATGTCCTCAACCTCCACCCACTGCGTCTGCGCGAATTGCAGTTCGGATGCGGCGGTCGGGTTGAGGCGGTAATCTATGGTGAACGAGGTTCTGCCGCTCACGGGCAAGGTGAATGTCTGTCTCAGAACCGGCGGAACCAATTCGGCGGTTGGAAGCGTCTCCCGCGTTGCGTCTTGTTGATTCGGCGTTTCCCACGGGGGGATCGGAACGCCGGCGCTTTCAAGGTAATCCGCTTCTGTTTCCTGCGCCGCCGTCTGGCTCGGCTGACGATCCTGAGACGCCTGCCGCGTTCCGCCCAACGAAAGAACCGTACCCGACAGAGCGGAACTGATCGCATACATCGTCCATTTGTCGGGATAGAAAAACATGCGGTTTGGGGAAACGCCGTCCGTTATTTTTGCGGATTGCTTTCTGCCAAAGGTGAGGGTGCTGTTGAGGCTTGAAATTGAAAACGAAGCGATATAGGGATACAGCGCGGCGGGCATTTTTGGCGAAATGGATGAGTTGAGCGTCCATGAATATGAACTCAACGTCCTGTCGGTTGTAGTCGTATCCTCCGCCGCGGATGCTCCTTTGAGCAATTCCAGCCAGTCAAGCGTTTCGGAGCGATCCATGAAATCCTGATCAACGAAAGGATCCGAATAAAAAGGGAGGTTCCACCTGAAAGAGCCGTACTTGCCGGACAGGGAGCTGTTTGTTTTCAGCCGGTAGCGGAAGGGGACGGGTATGGAAAAGATGCGATTGTCCGTATTCCATGAGTCTTCTCCGTTTTGATATGGGGTGTTTCCACTGTAAATGTTTCTGGTGAATCCCATGCCCGCCGACAACTCAAGGGGTCCAAATATGCCTTTTGAAGGCGTCGACATCTCGGTTCCGACATACGCGCCCAAATTGGCGTAAACATCGAAAAGGAGGGACAGCCGCATCTCGTTTTTAGAGACAGCCTTTTTACCGGTACTCCTAAGAAAAAGCCCTTTCCGTTCTTTTTCCGTGTCCGAGCCGCCGCCGAACATATTCGTAAAAGAAGTTTCCGTGGAATTTTCCACTTTGGGGCGTCCTAAAAGATAGGTCGTCGTTTGAAAGAAGCTGCCCTCCCTCGTCCGTACGCCCACAACGGGATGAAAAACGATTTCCTCCGAAGGCAGATAGAAAAAAGGCAGCCACAACAGCGGAATTTCACCCACCCGCAGGACTACGTTTGCCACCGCCCAGTCTGATCCCGGCAAAAGCCACATTTTCGAGGCGTTTAGCGACCAGTACGGCTCTTCGGTCTTTGCGTTGGAGACTTTCGCGTTGGTAAGTACGGTGGATTCTTCGGTGTCAACGGAAATGACGGTTCCTTCAAACCGGTATGCGGTGTCCGCGTTTGAAACAGCGCGTTGCGATTGCCCATTGGTAAGAATGGTCTCCCAATTGTCAAGGTCTACGACAATCGAATCTCCTCTAAACGTTTCAGTGCTGTCGCCTTCTTTTTTCTCATAAAACACCCCGCCGGACGCGCTTAACCAGTTCCGCGTTCTATTGTAGAGGATTTCTCCCGCGCTGATGCGGTGAACCGCCTCTCCGTCTTTTAAGCTGACCGTTACATTGCCTTTAAGCCGCGCATAATCTTCATCCACCACTTCAAGGGTAAAATATTCGGCGCTTCTCGCCGCTTCTATGACGATGGTTCTGTTCTTTTCGTCAGCCGCCGGACTTCCGTCAGGACGCGGCAATTTGTAATAATCGCGCAGCCTGTTTGCAAGCTCTTCTTTAGACCCGCCTTCGCTCAAGCCGAGCGTCTTGCACCAAACGGCAAGCTCCGCCAGCGTCGAGGTGCGTATGTCCATTTCCAGCGGCGTTTCTTTTGCCGGGGGAGGCGGCGTTTCGTCCGCCTCCCCCGTATCGGACGCTTCAACCGGAGAAGCCGCCTCCGCGTCTTCTTCAACAGCGGCTTCTCCGGCGGCGATTTCCGTTTGATCCGCTTGTTCCGCATCTTGTACGCGCAAGGGCGCGCTTCCGGTTTCCTGAGCGATAAGGGGAGAAACAATAAACAACAATACTGCTATACGGACGGATATGTTCACGACTTTGTTTAACAATAATAGTGATATAGAAACGGGATTTTGAAAAGAGAGCGAAAGCGAGCGACTCATCCCGCATTCGCGGCATTCGCGATCCTCCCGCCATCA
>JAIRLZ010000124.1 GCA_031259035.1 Treponema sp.
ATGCGTTCCTTGTCAAATTCGTCTTGGACTTCACCTGTCTCTTCCTGAATTTTGGCAAGAACGTCAAAAGGCGTATCCCAGTCGAATCCCAGCTTCGCGGCTTTTTTCTGCAATTTGTACGCCCGGTCAAGAGGGGGCAGCGCTTTTGACACTTCGTCCAGCGCCGAGTCTTTCGGAGCGCGTCCTTCCTGTTCAACCTTGATTTTCGCCCAATTTTCAAGAACTTCCCGGCTGTCTTTCACGTTCACGTCTCCAAACACGTGCGGATGCCGGCGGATGAGTTTTTCCGAGATCGTTTCCAGTACGTCTGACACGGAAAAAAGCCCTTTCTGTTCGTGCATATAGGAAATCATGGTCGCAAGCAGAAATATGTCGCCGAGTTCTTCCTTGATGTGTTCCGGTTTGTCTTCGTCAATGGCTTCCACACATTCGTAGGTCTCTTCAATTAAGTCGCCCCTCAACGTTGAAGGCGTCTGTTCCTTGTCCCACGGACAGCCGTCTGGAGAGCGGAGCCGCGCTACAATATCATACAAGCCCTTGAAGGCTTGGGATTCGGTTTTCATGGAAGTACAATGAATGGAATTGCAAAAAAAAACAAGGCGCCGCAGAGAGGCAACGAGAAAGCGCCTGGAAAGCGAGGTTAGAGACATTGGACTTGTTCAAGAACCCGGTTGGTTCTTTCACAAGTCTTCCAAAAAACGCTGATTTTTGACAAAATCCGCGTTTTTTGTTGGTTTTTAAAACGGGTGTTGTTTAGAAGCTGAAGTTTCTAAACAACTCTATTATGAAAAGGCAAGCCAAATTGACATGCTTCCGGCAGGAAGCGGAGGTCCAAAAGGGGTTGCGCATGAACGAATGAAAAGCGGCGGCACGGGAAACCGGAGGGGGCGCCGCAAGGCGGGCAAGAATGTAATCTTGACGATAACTGACGAATGCGCTATATTACAAAGCGAATGAATGAATCGTTTTGTTTTGAAGCCTCGTGCGCGAAAATATTCGTTGTCTAACGCGGACTTTCACAAGAGAGCGGCGTGTATGGCGTGTACGTAGATTGCAAAACAAAATGAATATAAAAAGCCGGTAAAGCGAAATCAAGCGCCGTTTCGATTTCAAAAGCCGCCGGCTTCAGATAACATAAGGATGAAAAGATGGGAATAAAAAAGATATTAAGAGCGATACTCCATAAAGATCTCATTTCATTATATAAAACTCTAAAATATAATAATAGAAACAAGATCATGCGGACGCTGCGAAGAAATCATGCCGGTATAATAGATTCTTTTAGAGAGAAGAGAAATATATTACCCCCTCCCCCCGATGAGCCTTATATTGTATGGACGTGCTGGTGGCAAGGCGAACAAAACATGCCTGAGCTTGTAAGGGTGTGTTACAACCAGCTTAATAAGAACGCCAATGGTCACAGAGTGATAGTGATAACAAAAGAAAACTACAGAAAATATGTTTCTTTGCCGGAATATATTCTAGAAAAAGTGGAAAAAAGAATGATCACCATCACGCATTTATCCGATATATTGCGGGCATGCTTGTTATACACATACGGCGGATTATGGATCGATTCCACCATGTTCACAACCAAACCGCTGCCGGAATTCACTCCTGAGACGGAGTTGTATAGTTTAAGGAGGCTTAACGACGCCAATTACGTTTCAAAGAGCAGGTGGACGGCGTTCTTGTTTTACGCGAACAAAGGCAATCTTTTATTTGAGTATTTAATGACGATTTTCTTTGAATATTGGAAGACAAACAACAAAATGATAGACTATTTTCTTATAGACGACAGCATAGCTATCGCATATAATGAAATGGCGGATGTCAATAGAATGATTGAAAACATTCCGTATTCCAATTGTTATGTACACTGGCTGTGCGCCAACTTGAACAATGAATTCAACGTGAAAGATTATAACGAACTAACCGGCGGCGCTTGTTTTCATAAATTGTCATATAAAGAGAAATATTGCGGGAGCGTCAACGGAAAGCCGACCTATTACGGATATATTATGGGAACCTCTAAAAACGCGACCTGCGGTTAGCGAACCTGCGGTTCGACAGTTTTTAGAGGTTCCCTATAATAATGGTGAACTATGCCCCGTCCTGTAATTGACTACATTATAGAAGCCCTGCCCGATAGAAGGGCGCATTTCGTATTTCCGTCTGGCGTCGCCACGACTTTCTGGGCGCGGGAAGCGGCGAAAGCGTCCTTAAAGCCGGTCGCGCCCAACCGGTTTTTGGCGTGGGACAGCTTTAAGACGCAGGCTTTGTCGGTCAAGCAGACCGGAAAACAGGCGATAAACCATGCGATTCGCGCCTTATTTGCGTCAAACTTTCTGCTGGAGAACCGGAAGGCGAAGTTTTTGGGCGAATACATTCCGCCCGAATATGCGGATTCGTACAGTTCCTTTCTTGCGAGCCTTGCGAAATTGTTGCCCGCGCTTGAGGGCATTCTGCGCCGTCCCGAATTCGCCGTTGCGCAAGATGCGTATTTTGCGGACTTGCGGCTTATCCATGAAAAATATTCGCTGTTTTTGGAAGAATACCAGCTTTACGAGCCGACATGGAACAGCGCTGATTTCAGGCGAACCGATGTTTCATGGACGCTGTTTTTTCCGGAATTGACGGAAGATTGGGAAGAGTACCGCGAAGAGTTGACAGGCGCCGCCGATGAGAATGGCGCGGAAGCGTACAAGGGCGACGCCCCTCTCCGCATCATCCCGGTGGAAGCGGTCGCGCCGCCTTCGTGGAATTCGGCGCCGCCGGGCGGCTTGTCGGGCCGCGGCGTTGACGCTGCTGGTTGCGCCGCCAGCGCTAACTGCGACGCCAGCGCTAACTGCGACGCCGGCGCTAATTGCGCCGCATCGTACGGGCGCAAATTTGTACATTTCAGGTCAACCGCGCAGGAATACAAATGGCTCGCCCTTACGTGCAGGCGGCTTCTGGACGAGGACGGTCTGTGTCCTGAAGACATCTGCATATCGGTGGCTGGGAATGGAAGCGTTGACCGGCTCGTCCACGAATTTCACCTTTACGGACTGTTTGCGGATGCGCGCCAGGGGAAGCCGTTGCCGAAACATCCGGGCGGGCGGATTTTCAGCGCGCTTTCGGCGTGTCAGAGCAAGCGTTGGTCGTACGCGGCGTTGTCCGCCTTGCTGCTTGACAGGGCGTTCCCCTGGAAAGCTAAAGATTCCATCAGCATCCTTATGGAATTCGGGTTGCGCTACCACTGCGTCTCCGGTTTTCCCGAATCGCATCCCGATGGGCATCCATCGCGGCGCCGTGAAATTGACGTGTGGGAAAAAACATTTGAACAGCATCGAAATCAGGAATTCGCCGGCGTGATGGTTTCTTCTATAGAATTGTTTTACGCGAGGCTCAAGAAAGATATTCTCGCCTTTTTAGGCGCCGACAGTTTTGCTAAATTGCGGGAAAATTGGCATATTTTTGAAAAAAATCACTTTGACCGCGCGGCCATAGATCCGGAAACCAATAAAATTATCGGAAAATCCCTCGCGTCCTTGCAGGAACTTATAGAAATTGGCGAACGCTTCCCCAAAATATACCAAAAATATGCGGGCAGGACTTTCCCTGTTTTTCAATCGTATATTCAAGAAGAAACCTATGTGTACGAATCAAAAGAACGGGGGATTCCCGTCTACGCCTACAAGGTTGCGGCGGGAATCGCGCCGCCGGTTCATTTCATCATCAATATGAATCAGGATGACGCCGCGGTGGTGTATGACGGACGCTCTTCGTTTTTGCGGGAAGACCGGAAAAACAGGCTTTGCATACAGGATCGGGACATTTCAGCGGAATTTATCAAAGCGTATCGTGTGTCCGCCGCCATTCCCGTGTTTACGGTCGCGGATCGCACCTTTTCAGGCGCGGCTACGCCTCACCGGAAGTTGGAAGACATTCTGGACGGCGAGATTTTACACCGCCAGATGCCCGTCCTTCCGGATCCGTATCAGGTGGAAACCGCCATTCTCAGCGGACGCGATTCAAGAATTCCGTCCGCCTGCCCATCGGATGTACAGAAAAAAGGCTGGGAGGCGTTCAACGTCATACAAAAGAAACCGAAGGGCATAGACGCGCGGACAACGGCGATAACGCAAGGCGATCTCCGCGCGGAAGTTGAGAAGCGGCTCTGTACTCAAAAACGCGATCAAGCGCAAGAGAGCGGGATGGCGGATGTCCGGCTTTCTCCTTCCGATTTGGACGAGTATCTGGCGTGTCCTTTCAAATGGGTCTTGCAAAGAGGTCTTGGGGTGAGGGAAAAACAAACCGAGATTGAAACGCTGGATCAGAGGGATTTGGGCAGGCTGTATCACAGTATTTTGGAGCGGCTTTGGACGCGGATACAAGAAAACCACGGGCGTTTTCAAATTCAAGACGTGGATGTATATAAAAAATATCTTGATGAAGAGATGCGGCAAGCCATCGACAAGGCGCAAAACAACGAGGGGTATTTTCAAAAACCCATTTACGACATGCTTAAACCCCGCATTAAAGCCGCGCTGGAAGACTATCTCGACCGCGACGCCGAAAATCTGAATGGAAAGACCGTTGTGGGCGCGGAATATCCCCTGCGAAAAACCTATGCGGCGGCCCCCGCGTTAAGCGGCATAGCGGATATTGTTCTGAATGATGGAGAAGGCGGACATATCATTAGAGATTACAAAACAAAAACCGTACCGTCTGCGGCTGAATTATGGGCGGATGACGATGAGTTTCCGGGCAACGTACAGATGGCGTCCTACATCGCCATGCTTGAAACTTCCGGCGCGGGGAACAGGAACGCCGGCGCTGAAGTGCCCATTGTCAAGGACGCGCGGTTTTATTCGATAGACAATCGGGAATTCCGTCCGGTGATAGATGAGGACAACCCTCACTCTGGATATGAAAAAGAAATCGCCGCCGTAGACCTTGTTGTTGAGAAGATTGCCGCCGCAATGCGCACCGGCGAATACATGGCGCCGAAAACCATTTCCCGTACGGTTTGCCGCGATTGCGCGGTCTCGTCCGTGTGCAGGAAGCCTTATATCGGGGAGAAATAAGACGGCGCGTTCATACCGTGAAGCGCCGCGACAGCTCCAAAACGCGAACTGCATCTGGAGGCGACGCTTTTCCGGGGGCTTGGCTGCGAAATAGTTGGCGGCACAAGCGCTGCTATAACCGCCTGCGCCGGAAACGCCGCATCAGCGGCCGTTCCCGTATGCATACAGGGGCCGCCGGCAACGGCTGTGGGAGCGTGTATAACGATTGCGAGAGGCTGACAAGCGTTATCCTTTCGCGGCAAACACAGGCGCAAGGAAATCCCTCGCCCAAATCCCAGAGCCGGCGACCGGACTCTCGGAGCAAGCGACCAGCCTCCCGAAACCAGCAGCCAAACCCACGAAACCAGCAATCAACCCTTTGCGAAGGCGGCGATGGGACTTGCAGAGACGGCGGCGAAAGAATAGAATAGAAAAAAAGCATGAAACATCAAAAATTGGAGGCGACATATGGGCGTGGATTGGTATCCCCGGTCCAGGGACGCGCGGATTCATTTGACGGATACGTGGATTGAGGTTTTCAAGACCAAAGCGACGGAGTGGAACATTCCCGCCTCACATGCAAACAGCCTGACGGCGGCGAACAGCGCGGCAAAAGAGAAGCTGGCGGTGGTCAAAAGCGGAGAGCGGACGACCGCCAGCGTGGTGGAGTGCAACGAGATATTCGTGGAGTTGGAGGCTGAGGCGCGATTCCTTAAAAAGCATTACCCGCTCCTGCCGCCGCTTGACTTGGCGGATTTGGCGGCGCTTTTGTCGCTTCCGCCGGATGAGACCCGCGACCCGGTTGGCAAACCGTCCGGGCGGCCCGCTTTGACCCTCACCTACCCCGGAGGACGGCGCAAAACGGAACTGGTGGAATTCGGCGCGGCGGATTCGGGCATGACGGCTTTCTTCCGCGCCCGGTACGAGAATCAGAAGGGCGAACACGGCGCGTGGGGGCCGCGCGCTTCCGCCGTCATCCCCTGACGCCGGCGGCGAGCTTTTCCGCCCCCAACAGAAGCAGCGGACTTTTCGCTCCAGTCGAAACATCGGGAGAAGTGAGGAAACGTGAATATTTTTGAAAAATCAGACGCCTTTTACCTGCTGGCGTTTTTTTTCATTATCATTTCTCTGGGAACCGCGGCGCTTCTGATTCCGGGCATGTGGGCGGGCGGCGGCGCGCTGCGCTTTACGGACGCCGTGTTCACCGCGTCCTCGGCGGTGTGCGTAGCCGGACTCGGTACCGTTGACATGGCGGCTTTCAGCGGAGCCGGACAGATCGTCATTCTCTTCCTTATACAAACAGGCGGACTCGGCATCATCAGCTTCAGCTCGCTTATCCTCACCATTTCAGGCAACCGGCTGGGCTTGAGCAGGCGCATGACCATACAGGGATTCTACCTTGACGGCATTGAGCATCGCCCCCAGAACATCGTGCGGAACATCATAACATGTACCCTGGCCATAGAAGCCATAGGCGCGATTGCGCTTTCGCTGCTGTTCAAGCGGAGCGGGGAGCGGGATTGGCTCTTTATGGGCGTCTTTCATTCGGTCTCCGCGTTCTGCAACGCCGGCGTCTCCGTCTTGCCGGGCGGACTGAAACGGTTTTCCGGCGACATGCCGGTTGTCATAGCGCTTATGACGCTTGTCTTCCTGGGCGGCGCCGGTTTTCTGGTGATCCACGACGCGCTGCGATTCATCAGAGGAAAAACGCGGCGCCTCCACTACCACAGCAAAGTTATCCTCGCCATGAACGGCGTCATCATCGCGGCGGGATCGTTTTTCTTCATTATATTTGAAAGAACGCGGCTTTTCGGCGCCATGCCCACGCCCGCCGCCATTATAAACGCGGTCTTCCAAACCGTGAACACCCGCAGCGGCGGCTTTGATATGGCGGCGCAAAACGGATTGAGCCAGCCCTCAAAACTCCTCACCGCCATCCTCATGTTCATAGGCGGCGCTCCCGGTTCCATTGCGGGCGGCATCAAGATAACCACGGTTTTCGTGCTGTTCGCCTTTCTTTTCTGCCCTTCGGATAAAGCGGGGGACATCAAGGTTTTCCGGCGGAGGCTCACCGGCGAATCCGTCAACAAGGCGGTTGTGTATACATTTAAGGCTCTGATACTGCTCTTTACATTCATAATAGCGCTCACCATCTCCGAGCGTTTTACGGAAAAACCGTTCGGCGCAATAGCCTTTGAGGTGTTTTCCGCATTCGCCACCGTGGGCTTGAGTCTCGGCGTTACGGGCGGCTTGTCTACAGCCGGAAAATGGATCGTCATCGGGGCTATGTTTGCGGGCCGCGTCGGGCTTATCGCGCTTGCCTTTCCTTCGCTCACTCATACCAACCCTGATATAACATATCCCAAGGGAACATTGTTAATGGAATAATAGGAGAAGTTATGAAACAGATCGCTGTATTGGGACTAGGGTATTTTGGCAAAAGCATTTTGGAAGAGCTTTTAAGCCTCAACGTCGAGGTGTTTATTGTCGACCGGGACAAAGAGGCTGTTGACGCTTACCGGGAGCTATCTTCAAATTCGGTGGTGATGGACATTCTGAACGTTGAAAACCTGCGCAAAATACTGCCGGAAACCATTGACGCCGTTATTATAGACATGGGCGTTGAGGCGGCTATTTTGGCGGCCAGCTATTGCGCCAAACTAAACATCCCCACCATTATCGTAAAAGCGGAATCTGAAACATTGGGAGAGATTTTCACATTGGTCGGCGCGACAAAGGTTGTTTTTCCAAACAAAGAAGCCGCGAAGCGCGTAACGCCCCTGCTTTTCTCCTCAACCCTGTTGAGTTACATGCCGGTGAGCGGCGCATTGAGCATCGCGGAACTCAAAATCCCTGATGTTCTGATAGGCAAGACTCTCGCCGAGTCGAAATTGCGTGAGAAATATCGCCTGAATCTGGTTTCCATACGCGACCAAAATGGAGAATACGCGCTGTGTCCGGCGAGTTACGTGTTTAACGAGAACGATATCGGCCTTTTTTCGGGCAATGACGCGGATTTAAACAAATTCGCGGTCGTCGCGCCTAAAGAAAGCGGGTATAATCGCATTATTGAAAAATTTATGCGATTCATAAAGAGAAAAGATTCTTAATGGAGCGCGTTTTGAGCGCGTTCAACGAACAAAAGTTTAAGGAGAAATTATGGCTTTAACGGCAAAGCAAAAATTGGGATTCGGTATTTTTGACTTGGGCGGAAACCTGCTCTTTACGGCGCTTGGCTTCTGGAGTCTCAACTACCTCACCGACACGGTGGGTTTGGCGGCGGCGCTGGCGGGCGCGGCGGTTATGATCGGCAAATTTTGGGACGCGGTGACGGATCCGGTCATGGGCTACCTATCGGATCGCACCAATTCACATTGGGGGCGGCGCAGACCGT
>JAIRLZ010000130.1 GCA_031259035.1 Treponema sp.
AAATACAGGTTCTTAAAGAAACGAACAAAGAAATTTGTGTATTGGACTTGTTCAATAACCCGGTTGGTTATTGAACAAGTCTTGCAAAATGCTTCGCATTTTGCTGTTTTTTAGCGGTTGTTGTTTAAAAACTGAGGTTGTTAAACAACTCTATTATATATTTTTCTCATCATTTTCTGAATATATCCCTGGTACCTGTACGGAATTACGGGTCACTTTAGCTATAAGTGACAGAACTTTATTGAAAAAAATATTAATGAAAATAGTGAAGTAGTTTGTACTGATTTATGGGAAATGGGCAGCCATTATAATATCGCAAATGAAAAATTAATGAATGACACATTTATAGATTTAAGAGACAAAATAGAAGATTATTTGCTGCCGCATATAAAGCGGCTGGAAGAACAACGGTGAAAGAACTGATAGATTTTATTTTTGTGCGATTATATTACCGCTTGTTTGTCCGTCCCAGCCCAGCGGCAAAGGCAGCCTCCGAATGGGACATCGACCTGCCCGGCATGAAGGCCGTCTACCGGGGATCGCCGCAGTCTCAGGAACAAAGCCTCTATAACCCGCGCGGAATTGTTGTCCTCAACGTAATCTTCTCTGCTGTCCGGCAGTAATATGATTTGATCGCGGCTTTCTCCGGTGATGAATTCCATGTCAGTCCCCCATGTCGGTATGTTACTGTTTTTATGATGTTGTTTCTATACTTTTGACACAGTCTGGGCTGCAAACGCCCTCCGCTCGTAGACGGAAAAGGAGCGCCGCTATCCCTGGCGATCGCCGGAGCCAACCGGCGCGGCGTGTCCCAACTGGAAACCCTCATGGATGCGTTTGTTAGCGTCCGTCCTGATATATTTGAACAGCCACAACACCTTTGCCTTGATAAAGGCTATAGCGGGGTGCCGGCCCTGGAAACGGCGGTATGACGAGGATTTATTCCCCCCATCAAAAGCCGGAGAAAAAGCGAGACGGCGCCTCCATGTCCCGCCGCCTGGTTGTTGAAGGTTCCCATTCATGGATAAACCGTTTTCGAAAACCGCTGGTACGGTATGAAAAACTGAAAACATCGCATGAAGGCTTGTTCATGTTCGCGTGTGCTTTTATTGCTTCCCGTAAAGCCGATGTTATTTAGGGATAAGTTCTAAGAGGGAACTACTGCGGGGGAACGATAAACGCTTTTGCCTTCCGTTACCGGAAAGATGCGGCGTTTCAATCAACGTTCAAAATTAGTGAGGAGGGAGGAGTGAAAGGCTAGGGCGTTTCGGAGGGTCTGTTGTTTATTCGCAGTGGGGTCTAATACCCCGCCCCTTGGGGCGGGGAGGTTCATCGAAAAAAGTATTCAACGTGAGGCATAACCTCTTTCCGGTAACATTTTTTATGAGCCAATGCGGGCGCTTGCGCATTCAGGGGGTTTTCCATATAATACGCATGATGCTGTTACATCGCATCTATTATATTAGGAGGTTTTATATATGGCTATACAAAAGAAAACGGGCGTCTTTGATTTACAGGCGAACAATACGACCGC
This sequence comes from Treponema sp., assembly GCA_031259035.1. Taxonomy (GTDB): domain Bacteria; phylum Spirochaetota; class Spirochaetia; order Treponematales; family Breznakiellaceae; genus JAIRKH01. The sequence continues at coordinate 1,535 of JAIRLZ010000130.1, forward strand.
TAAGCGGGAAATTCTCGCGGGAATCACCACGTTCCTAACGCTCGCGTATATCTTGACGGTTAATCCAGGTATACTCGGCGCCGCGGGCATGCCCAAAGAGGGTGTGTTTACGGCGACAGCGCTGGCGTCCGCGATAGCGACTCTGGTTATGGCGTTCGCCGCGAACTTGCCCATAGCGCTTGCGCCCGGCATGGGACTCAACGCCTTCTTCGCCTTTTCCGTCGTTATCGGCATGGGCTATTCATGGCAGCTCGCCCTGACTGCGGTGTTTTTTGAAGGCATTCTGTTTATTATCCTCTCACTATTCAATGTCCGGGAAGCCATCATCAAGGCGATACCCGACAACTTGAAGAAAGCGGTCGCCGTAGGCATCGGACTTTTCATAGCGCTCATCGGGTTTAAGAACGCGGGCATTGTGATAGGCGATTCGTCGACTTTGATAGCGCTGGGCGATTTGACAACCGGTTCCGCGCTGCTTGCAATCATCGGTCTTATCATCACTATCATCCTGTATGCGTGGAAAATTCCCGGCTCGATCCTTATCGGCATCCTCGCAACCGCCGTCATAGGCATACCGCTTGGCGTCACCGACATAAGCGGCTTCGGTTCTCCATTTAGCCTTCCATCCGCGCCCTTGTTCTGGGCGTTTGACTTTTCAAACATTTTCACGTTCCAGTTCTTTACGGTTTTCTTCACCTTTCTGTTTGTGGATATTTTTGACACTGTTGGCACCTTGGTCGGCGTCGTCACGCAGGCGGGTCTCATCGGCAAGAACGGCGAAGTGCCTCGCGTAAAACAGGCGCTTCTCGCTGACGCAGTCGGCACAGTCGCAGGCGCCGCGCTCGGAACCTCAACCGTAACCAGCTATGTGGAAAGCGCCGCGGGCGTGGCCGCAGGCGGGCGCACGGGTCTTACCGCGCTGACCACGTCCGTTCTATTCATAGTCGCTCTTTTCTTCTCGCCGCTCTTTCTTCTCATTCCCAGCGCGGCGACAGCGCCCGCCCTTATCGTCGTCGGCTTCCTGATGATGCAGGCTGTGGGAGGCATCAACTTCAAGGATCCCACAGAAGGCATTCCGGCGTTTTTCGCCATCGTGATGATGCCCTTCGCCTACAGCATCTCTGAAGGCGTCGTGTACGGTTTGCTTTCCTATGTGATTCTCAAGGCGGCTACGCTTAAATTCAAGGATATATCTGTTGTCACGTGGATTCTGTTTGTGATATTCATTCTGAGATTTTTTATCGAATAGTGAATCTCTTTTTACTGTTTTTTGAATTTTCTAAAATAGGCTTGTTCGCTGTGGGCGGGGGGCTTGCAACCCTGCCCTTTCTGTTCCACATGGCCGAAAAGTACGCATGGCTTACGGCGGAGATCATCGGAAACGGACAGGCTCTAGCCCAGACCGCGCCCGGCGCAATAGGCGTAAACATGGCGGCAAACGCCGGATTTTACGCCGCCGGCGCGCGGGGATCGCTTGTCGCCGCGGCGGGGCTTATTTTTCCCTCTATCATCGTCATCACAATCATAGCGCGTATGCTTGCTTTCAAAGAAAACCGGATGGTACAGGCTGTTTTTATGGGGCTTAAGCCGTGCGCAACGGGTTTGCTTGCGGCGGCCGGTTTCGGCGTCTTACGATCATCGCTCTTTAATGGCGAGGCTTCCGTTTGGTACGAGATGCTCCGCCCGCGAGAATGCATCCTTTTTGTCGCGCTGTTTGTCCTGATTGTCAAACTGAAACTGCATCCGGCCGTCTATATCGGGCTTGCGGGCGCGGCGGGCGTTATTCTGAAACTGTAATGCCAAAAAATACGTTTTCAGAACGCAAACGACGATCGGGTTGATTCCTGTCGCTCCGCGTGTTTTGGGAAAGGCAATCATTGCAACAAATGTTCTACCTTGTAGCAAAACGCAAACCTTCACAGTCGAACCGAAATGTCGCAGAACCTCGTCTATGATACGACGCTTGCAAAATGCCCGCCGCAAGGCGATTTAGCTGCCGGGTTGTTAAACAAGTCAAATGAATGAGGCGGTTCAAAAACTGAAGTTTGGAACCGCTTCTTACCCTAGCTGTTCCCAAACCAGCCGAACGCACGTTCGCGTTTTGGAACAGGCTCGAATATAAAAAAGAGAGTGGGTATGGCGGAAATGACGATGGAGCCGCAGATGGGGCTGACGTTTGAACAGGTATGGGCGGCGTTAATGGAATTGCGAGCGACTGGCAAGGAGACAGACCGGTAGATGAAAGAAAGCCGCGCGGACTTTGATCGGTGTCTACAAGAGACTGACAGGCTGTTCAAGGAGACTCACGAAGAAATCAAAGCGCTCTCAAAGAACCTCGGCGGACTCAACAACTCGCTCGGCGAATTGATCGAACAGATGTTCTCCGTCCAGCTTTGGGACAAGCTCGACGAGCTCGGTTACGAGTTTAGCAAAGGTGGCAACGTCAAGTTCAAAGAGAACAAGCGGACCATAGTGGAGGCGGATGTATTTCTGGAGAATGGGGAGTACGCGATGCCCGTGGAAGTGAAGACACATTTGAAGGTGGAAGACGTGGACGAACATATAGAGCGGATACGGGGATATATGGACCGTCGTGGGGACAAGCGGCGACTTGTGGGAGCGGTGGCCGGGGGGATTGCGCTTGATGATGTGAGGCGTTACGCTCAGAAGCGCGGGCTGTATGTGCTGGAGCAGTCCGGGGAATCGGTACTCATAGCGGAGGCGCCCGATGGCTTCGTAGCGCGGATATGGTAGGGCGCGGGCGGGAAAGCGGTTTGACCCGATTGCCGGTTCGCTATTTGACGGGTGTAAAAAAAATTGGCGATGGGCAGAAAAAAGTGTATTGTCTGCCGGACAAAACGCTGGCATTCGGCGCCGTCGGGGTTGCCGGAAGCGCCCCGAGCGATTCCGCAGTCCGCGTTCAGCTTAATGTTAAACAAAAACATTCAAGGGCATGGCGCTATCGCGGCATTATAAATTATGAGCTTTTCCCAAAACGCGAACTGCGTTCGGGTTAGTTTTGAGAAAAGCTTTCGAAAAAGCGGTCTAAAGCCCGCTTTTTCCCTCTAAATCTAAGGCAACTTTCCCAAAACTGAAGTTTTGGGAAAGACTCTTATGACAAAAAAGCTTGAGAAGTAACGCATGACGCGATTCCCCCAAGAAATTTGCGCTTTGCACTCCATCTATTCCTTCAATGAACCGCCCCGCCCTTCAGGGCGGGGCGGCAGACTCCACTGCGAATCATTGGAGTTCCGCTTGAACGCGACGCGGCCGCTCCTATGCGGAACGCGACAAGTCCCATTCCATGGCGTTGATTGCGGAAATGTACGACTTGATCGCGGACTCCACAATATCCGTGGAAATCCCATGTCCGCGCCATATCCGCTCTCCGTATTTGATCTTCACGTTGGTTTCGCCCAGAGCGTCTTCGCCTTCAGTG
>JAIRLZ010000154.1 GCA_031259035.1 Treponema sp.
CGTATAATCCCGAGTTCGACACATTTTCGCTCGCAATCCTCTCCGAGCGGCGGCGGCAACTGGGCTGTCGACGGCATAATGAACCTCCCCGCCCCAAGGGGCGGGGTATGAGACTCCACTGCGAATAAAGCGGACGCTCGCTCAGGAAGCTAGTCAGTAGAAGCCGCAACGGGGTTTAAAGTGTTCTATTCCAGCGCGCCGGACTCACCCGCTCCGATATGGTCACCACGTCCGCCTGCCGCCAAGACAGCGGTTTAGGATTGAGCGGCATATTCGGGAAGGGTTATGACAACCCGCGCTCCGCCGCCATCCCTGTTTTCAAGAACGATTGTCCCCTTTGCGGCTTCGATAAACCGTTTGCTGATGGACAGCCCTATGCCGGTGCCGGCGCTCTTCGTGGTATAGAATGGATCGAACGCCCGTTTTATATCGGAAAAGCCTTTTCCCCGATCAAAAATGGCGATGACGAGGCTCCGCTGTCCGTTGAGGCGCGTTTTCTGTATGGCCGCGCCTATGTCTTGTTCGGGGCTGCCGGATTCAAGGGCGTTTCGGATGCTGTTTTCAAGTACCGAGCGAAAACGGTCGGGATCAATAAAAACCTCAGCGTCCTCTGTTCCCTGGGCGATATTTCTATTGCACAGCCTCATCGAAATTTCGGCGAGCAAATTGGAGACCGGTACCGGCGCCGGATTGCCCTGAGCCTCCCTCAGATAATCGTTTACACGGTAGATGAGGGCGGCGATGCGATCAACTTCTTCTTCAATGATTGAAAGCTCCTCTTCGCCGCTTTCGGCGCCCCCGGCGACAACGGCGTTTTTATTGACGCCGCCGCTAAAAACGTTAGGAGCGGTTTTCACTATCTTACGCAGAATGCCGGTTTGCAGGCGGATTGCCAGGAGCGGATTCTTGATTTCATGGGCAAGCGTACTCGCCGCGGTTCCCAGAACAACAAGGTTTTGCTGCGCTTCAATGCGCTCGCGGTACGCCCGGTTCCGCAAGTAAAGGTACCGAATGTAAAACGCCAAAATAAAAAAGGCTATTTCACAAAAAGAAAAAATAAAAGCGGTGAGCGTTTGCGTCCGCCAATACGCGGGATGCGTTACATCAATGTATATATACTTGCCGGCAATGTTGGGAAGCATATGCATTTGATGCTGGCGGCGGCCGTCTTGTCCGTTTCTCTGCCGCGTGGGCAACATGGGACCGGGCGGCGGCGGCAAAAACCGTTCGATGTTGAGGATAAACGCAACCGAGCGCCCGCTTTTATTGGGGATGGTGTATCTGCCGAGACGGGCGGGGCGTTCTTTGCCTAGTCCGGCTTCCTCATAAACATCCGGCGATGTTCCCCATTGATAGATTGCGGATAAGTTTGCGTCATATATGGCGAAACCTCGTATGCGCTCTGAAAGAATGGGGGTCGCTTCGATGGCTTCTCCGAATTCATCGTACCCGCGCAGGCTGGTGAAAAGAGAGTTGAGGATACGCTCATTGTCGTTGTCTCTGATGAGCCGCGCCCTGTCTCTCATGGCCCATAGAACGAATAAGGTCAGCGCGGATAGAAACAGCCACGCGAAAAGGGCGACGATTAACGTCGTGTGCGAGGTGAGGCGGAGATTCTTTTGCCGCGCCGCTTGCCGCGCCACGCCCGGCGTATGCGGCGCATACGGTTTAGCCGTCATCACTTCGTCCATCCAATAAAAAGGCGACTACAGCTTCGTCGCTCCCAAACGCTCCAAGACTCCTGATTTTTGAGAGGGCGAGAAGAAAACCGTATTGCGCTTCAATGCATCTATTGAGGCTGCTGTGCGCCTGATTTGCCGCGTCATAGTACTCAGACAGCGATTTCTGATATAACTGGTAGAGTTCCTGTATGTATTCAAAGTGTTTTTGCGCGTACTCATAGGCGCGGCGCGAAGAAACAACGGTCCCGGCTTGGAGGGAGAGATCGAGAATCGCGCTCTGCATTTCTATATAGATGGAAGATACGGTGTCAAGATACCCAAGCCGCGTCTGTTCCTGCGAAAGTTTCTGTTTGTCAACCTTGTTCTTTATCACCCAGAAATCAAGCGGGATGGACACTCTGATAGAGAGGCTGCCCGTAAAAGGGGAGATCGCATTTGATTTTCCGTATTGATAGGTGTAATCCAAGCCAGTCGACAAGCCCGCGCTGACGCTCGGAAGATAATCCTTTGCCGCAAGCTCGCTATTTTTCTCCGCTTTTTGCATGGAAATTCCCTCCTTTGCAAGCTGCGGGTTGTTCGCCATCATAATGCCCCACAGGTTTGAGCATAGCGCATTAATATCGTTTTCATCAAGATTGGTACAATATAAAATAAGGCTTTCATGCCTGCTGAAATCAACCGGCGCCAATACCGGCGTTTCCGCTATGCCGGCGATATTTTTCAGGTTCGCCATAGTTATGGCGAGACTCCGCTCGGCTTGTTTCTTTGCCGTCACCGCGGATTCCCGTTCAGAAAGCGCTTGCAGATAATCGCCGTACCGTATCATTTCATGTTCGTACCGGATCTGACTCGCGGCGAGGCTCAGTTCCGCGGCCGCAAGCGCCGATTCGGCGGATTCAAGGTTGGCTTGCGCTTTCAGCGCCTCATAATAGGCGGAGTCGGTGTTGTTGAGAATAGTATAATATTCCGCAAGCGCGTCTTTTCGGGTGCTTTCCGTGGACAAGGCGTAGATGGCTTTTAGGATCTTCGCCTTGCCGCCTTCATACAGCGGCAATGTCTCGCTTATTTCCAACGCGGCGCCGGCGCTGAGGCTGTCAAGCGCCGCGCTTGACAGCGCGCCGCCGCCGCTGTCCCACAGTTTCATTGAAGCGGCGCCGGTGAGGGACAGGGATGGCAGATAGGTGAAATTCTGCGCTTTTTCATCAAGAAGACCGCTCTCTATGGCGAGATTGTAACGGGCGAGAGAGCGGGAATTGGCGAGGGCCAACAGCCGGACATCCTCAAGGGTGAGGGCGGCGCCCTCAAGCGCGGCTCTTTCAAGAGCGGCGTCTTTCGGAATGTCCGGAAACGCAACCGTAGGTATAAACAACAACATGCTGAGGAATATGCGGAAATCCGCCCCTTTTTTCATACTTTTTTCTCCTTTTCCAGTTCATCATTCATACCGCAATGCGTCAATCGGGTTGCGGTTCGCCGCTTTTTGGGCCGGATAATAGCCGAAAACAATGCCGACAAACGCCGCGAACAAGGCCGCCGTAATGACGACGAGCATGTTGATTGACGTTGGGATTTCCATAAGCGATAGAAGTTTACATGCAATAAACGCCAGACCTATGCCGATGAAGCCTCCCAACAGGCTTAAAATGACGGCTTCCGCTAAAAATTGGGAGAGAATGTCCCGCTTGCGCGCGCCGACTGCCATACGAACGCCGATTTCCCGGGTCCGTTCGCTGACAGACACCAGCATAATGTTCATAATGCCGATGCCGCCGACGAGGAGCGACACGCCCGCGATGGCGGCGAGCAGTGTG
>JAIRLZ010000156.1 GCA_031259035.1 Treponema sp.
AAGGCGGCTTGTCAGGACGACACCGCCTTCGCGCCTTTACCCATGGATTTCGACCTTGACACCCTGCCCGCCGCTAAATACCACCGCAAAACGGACAACCGCGGCCGCTTCTCCTTTCAAAATTACACCTTCCAAGTTGACATCCCCAACCCGCCGGTCAGGAAAACATCGTATTCCTGTTCAGTGAAAAAATCGGTTTCAAGGCGTATTACGACAAAACCTGCTACGAGGCGAAATTTCCGGCTTTCCTGAACAAAGACAAAAAATCACCTATGCATCAGGTTGCCAAACGCCTCATTCACGATTCCTTTTTCGCCGGTGTAAAAGTCCCGGAACTTGCGGGCGGGGAGTGAACGTTTCCCGCGTGAATTAACCCGCTCAGGGGGTGAAGTAATCGCTAGTTATTGACAGGGGTTTCTAAAAGAATTGTCGTTAATAAATGATAAGTTCACCGCCTATAATAACGAGGGAAAGGCTCACGCCCTCCGGACATAGCAGGAGGATGAAGTGTATGATGAGTACGAAAAAGCCGCTCCGGCTGACGGTTGTCAAGGGAACGATAGACGGGTCTGCACGGCAAAGCGGACGGTCACGGAAACTCGGCGTAAGCGGGGGGCGGTCATTCATGGGAACGCCAGACGGCGTTCGGTCAACACCGCCGACAAAGGGAAGTGGAAAAAGACAATCGCCCTGAAAAAGAGCGACGACCGCCGGATGACGCGGGAACGCGGGGCGAAGTTAGGGGAGGGGGAACAAACCGACGCCTCTCCGTTAGATTGGCGGGGAACTTCGCCGCGCCCCGCGCGAGCTTAGGATGATGCGGACAGGGCATTCTGGGGTTGTATCCGTGCGGGCGTAAGTGTCTGCGGAGATATTTTGAGGCGCGTTTCGGGCGGGTAGGGATATATGTCGTCAACACTAAAAAACCGGGGCGCCGGCCGGTTAAGGGACAACCGGCCGGGAAAACACTGGATACAATTCGTCCATGTCGCGGAACCATTGAGCCGTGCTCTTATTCCCGCGGGAAGTCCCGCGAAGCTGCCAGCCGGTCCGGTCCGAACGGCGTCGCCGCGACGGAACAGGCCGACGCCGCCCTCCCGCGTTTCATCGCGGAGTTCAATCGACGGTTCCACCGGAAACCGGCTTGTTGGGACCGCGCCGCCTTCGCGCTCGTCCCGGCGGACTTTGACCTTGACGCCCCGCTTGCCGCCAAACGCCGCCGCGCCGCGGATAGTTGCGGCCGTTTCTCGTCTCACAATAGCCCCACGCCGCCGGTCTAGAAACATATCGTGTTCCTATTTAGTGAAAAAAATCGGTTTCAAGGCGTATTACGACAAAAAGCGCTATGAGGTGAAATGTCCTGACTTTCTGAATAAAGACAAAAAATCACATCCGCATGAGGCCGCCAAACGCCTCGTTCATGATTCCCTTTTTTGCCGGCGCCACAGATCCAGAACTTGTCGGCAGGCCGGGGATGTTTCCTCCGTGAATTGGCGCCCTTAAGGGGTGAGCGAATCCCTTGGTATTGACATGTTTATCTTTGATAAAGATCGGCACTTACATTATCTTTGAGAACTGAGCCAGTTCCAAAACTCGGTTAGTTTTGGAACCGGCTTGAGGAAAAGCGGTCAAAAGCCCGCTTTTCCATCTAAATCTAAGGTTGCTGTTCCAGAACTTCAGTTTTGAGAAAACCTCACCCGCCCAAATACGCCTTTCTCACCTCATGGTGAGCCAGCAGTTCTTCGGACGTCCCCTGAATGATGATCTCGCCGGTTTTAAGCACGTACCCCCGGCTTGCGAATTCCAGAGCGACTTTCGCGTTCTGCTCAACAACCAAAATCGTAACGTGCTTATCGGTGTTGAGTTTTCTCAGCGCCCTGAACATCTCGTACATCAGCTTGGGCGCAAGCCCCATTGAAGGCTCGTCAAGCAGGATGAAATCGCTGCCGGTCATAAGGGCGCGCCCCACGGCAAGCATCTGCTGCTCGCCGCCGCTCAAAAGTTCGCCGCGCTGCTTGCGCCGCTCATACAGCCGGGGAAAAAGCGTGTAAATCAGTTCGCTTAATTCGCTTATCAACACATTCCTGTTAATATCGCGGCGGTGCGCGTAGGTCGCCATCTGAAGATTTTCATCCACCGTAAGATTGCCGAAAATATGCCTGCCTTCCGGCACCAGCGCCATCATCTTTTTCTGAATCAGGGTGTGAGGCTCGGTTTTCAGTATGCTCGCTCCATTGTAAAGAATGTCCCCGCTGGTGACAACTGGAGCTTCAGGACGCGGAAGCCGCGCCAAACTCATCAAGGTTGAGGTTTTGCCCGCGCCATTCGCGCCGATCAGCGTAACAATTTCCCCCTTGTCAACATTGAAAGAGACGCCATAGAGAGCTTCAATGTTTCCGTAACTCACCTTTAAATTTTGAACTTCCAGTAACATGGTTCCGCCTTGCGTGGGGTTAGAGTTGCCCGTCTCCCAGATATGCTTTTATCACATCGGGATCGTTCTTGATTTCTTCGGGAGAGCCGGAAGCGATTTCCCTTCCAAAATCAATCACCGTAATATTCTGACAGAGCTTCATAATCACATCCATCTGATGCTCTATCATCCAAATAGTCAAATGGAAATTTTCGTGAAGCCATGTAACATAGTCAATCAACTGAACCGTATCGACGGTACTCAAACCGGCGGCGGGCTCGTCAAGGAGCAACAGATCCGGCTGCAAGGAAAGAGCGCGGACAATCTCCACCCGCCTCTGAATTCCATAAGGAATATTTTTGGGATACTCGTACGCCAAATCCGTCAGTTTGAAAATTTCAAGCAACTCCCACGCCCTTTGAGCGATTTCCGCCTCGCGCCGCTTGTAGCGTTTGGTGTGGAAAAAGGCATCCGCCGCGTTATACCCCAGCCGGTAATGCTGGGATATGCGGATGTTGTCAAGCACCGTCATCTCGCTCCACAGCCTGATGTTTTGAAACGTCCTGCCTATCTTCATCGCGGCTATTTCATGCGGCTTTTTCCCGTTGATCTTCATGCCGGAAACGATAATGTCGCCCGCGCTCGGCACATAAAAGCCGCTTATGAGATTAAACACAGTCGTTTTGCCCGCGCCGTTTGGCCCGATTAGCCCTCCAATTTCCCCTTTTTGCAAGGTGACGTTTATATTTTCAAGCGCTTGCAAGCCGCCGAAAGAATGGCTCAGGTTTTTTATTTCAAGATGAACGTCAGCCGGCATCTTTTTCTCCTTTTTTCCGCATTTTTGAAAATCCCGGCTTGAAATGCAAGCGCGGAATGACATCCGACAACTCACGGTGTCCCAAAAGCCCTTCGGGGCGGAATTGCATAAGCAGAATCAGCAGCAGGGGGATGAACACCCACTTGAGTATCTGCAAGGGGCGCAGCAGTTCCAGCAGGAAGGTGAACAGCATCGCGGAAAGCACGGAACCGGAAAGCGATCCCATGCCGCCCAAATACACCATCACCATGCCTTCGGTTGACTTCATTATATCGAAGGTTTTGGGGTTGATAAAACTGATCATGTGGGCGAAAAGCCCTCCGGCGACGCCGGCCAAGCCGGAAGAGAAACAAAACGCCAACAACTTGATCCGGTTGGTGTTGACGCTCATAATCTCGGCGGATATTTCATCATAGCGTATCGCGGATATGCCCTTGCCGAGCGTGGAACCCATAAGCCGTTTTATGGCGATGACGCATACAAGCGCAAACGCCAGAATCCATATCAACATCCACGGCAGCGGAACAACATCCCGCATGGCGTTCACAACGGCTATCATGCCCATAAGACCGCTGCTCGCGCCCGTCGCCTCAAGGTTGTTCAAGGCGGTCATAATGATGTAGTTCGCCGCGATGGTGATGATCGCAAGGTAGTCGTCCCGCGTCTTGAACGAAGGGATCGCCACGATAAGGCCGGCGAAAGCCGCCGCAATCCCGCCTATAATGACAGCCACCGGAAAAAGAAAAACGCTCGTCGCGGGCGGGAGCAGCGGCGCGCCGGTAAACTTGTTTTCGGTAAACAGAATCAGGGACAGCACCGAAGAAACATACGCCCCGACAGCCATAAACGCCGCGTGTCCGCAGGAAAATTCGCCCATATACCCGTTTATGATATTGAGGCTTGACGCGAAGATGATGTTAATGCCGACGGACATTATCACCGTTTGAATGTACTGGTTTATAAGACCTGCCTGCGCCATAAGGGTGATGACAACCATGCCGGCGACAACAAAAAAGAAGAACCGGACGTCGTGTTTTTTATTCTGGCTTGCGATATGTTGCGCCATCTCACGCTCCTATATTTTGGCGCTTCGGGCTACGCCGAAGAAACCGGTCGGTTTTATACTCAGAATAATCAATAATATGACAAAGGAGATGAGATCCTTGTAACTTGAGGGGAAAAACGCGGTGATAAAAATTTCGATAAACCCCAGAATGAAGCCGCCCAGGAACGCTCCCTTGATGTCGCCGATGCCGCCCACAACAGCCGCGATGAACGCTTTCCAGCCGATGATGGTTCCCATATATGGAT
>JAIRLZ010000241.1 GCA_031259035.1 Treponema sp.
ATACTTATAGCTATTCTCTTCTCAACTATTATGTTCTGATAATGTTGTTACTATTCTTTATCGTCGCGCCTTATATCCACAAGCCTAAAGGCTTGGGCTTTACGGCGTCCCTTTGGAAACCTTGGCGCCCTTGTCTATCAAGTGCGGCGGGGTTCCCTTGCCGAATATGACCGGGATGTAGCTCCCCGCGCCCGCGCTTCCAGTGTCACTCAGGCTATCCGCGCTAGTGACGTCGTCCGGAGTGTCATACAGCCCGTTCTTGATGGTCCAGGTCGTTCCTAGAGACTTCGATGTGCCAAACGCCGTGTACTGCAAGGTAAACGCCAGCAACGTGTCTGTGTCCCGATTCGGCAGGTATGTTTGGGCGCCTTCCGGCGGTGTTCCAGCGGGGTCGTTTGCAAACGCAAGCCGCGAATCTGTGAAGTTGGCGTCAATACTACTATTTATTGTATATGTCAGATATTCCTTCCCCTTGTCCGGATCATTATCGCCGGTTATTGATTCCCCTTTTAGGCGCCGCTTGTTTGTGTCCTCCACCTTCTCCACCAAGGCGACAGGGATAAATGTATCATCATTCACATGATGGGGATACAACCTGACAGTCGGCGCTTTCGCAAGGGTCAGCGTGCGGCTGGCGCTTGGGGCGGTAGTCCTGATGTCCGCTAAGAATAAGGGTTTATAATCGGTGATATCAAACTCCACCATAAATGTGTCTGTCCCTGTAATGTCGTCGGTGGACTCCACTGGGGGGTCGGCGGTAGGATCAGCCAGTTTCTTATCCACATTTATCCCCTCCAGCGCCCCCTTTCCTCACAGCGATGGCGCCAGGTGAACGCGCCGCTCTATTATGGCAAGGGGATCATCACCCGTAGAGAAGTTCTCTAAAGTCGCATAAAACGCGAAGTCATTCTTGTTGGCGGCGGTGATTTCATTATTCTTACTCGTGTTCCACTGAGACGTCAGCGCCGTAACCTCTATCGCAATCTCATTCACTTTTCCGGCCTCAATATTCACGGGGCTATGCAGCGCGGCGTCGTAGCCCGAGATCCCCTCATTGTAACCGGCGATCCCCACGCCTTCGCCCGGTGCGGTTATCTCTATCGAAAAGTCTTCCGCCGTTTGCGCGAAGAGCGCCGCGCCGCACACCGTCATGCATATAATCAATGCATACATTTTCTTCATTTTCTTACTCCTATAAAAAGCAGCGGTATCGCCGCTGATGTTACATCAAACATTGACACGAATTGTCATAAAATTATCGTTGTACGCCGTCAGTGTGGCGTACCGCACATCCGTTAATGGTTTACCATCGCAGGGAAGCCTACGTTGGCGGCCCCGCTTTGTATCCTATTCCCAGCCGCCTGCCGCGCCTTGCTTCGTGCTGTCCAGCGCCATAGTTGCCCGCGCTGTGGCGTCTCGGCTTCCGTTGCGATTAGTATGCACGGCGTGGCCGTACTTGGCTGCATAGTTCCCTTCCGGCGCATCGGAGCCGTAAATGACTCCACCATCGCCGGATTTAGTGAATGTGCCAAGCGCGCACACGCCGCCTCCGGAGTTTTGGGCGACGTTCATGCTGATAACGCCGCCTGACATCGTAAACCTGCCGCTTAAAGATACATGTACCCCGCCGCCTTGCCAGTTAGCCTTGTTAGCGGTGATTGTTCCATTTGTCATGGTGAACTTGCCTTCCCTTCCCACATGTACCCCGCCGCCGCTGCCGCCGCTGGAGGTGACGGCGTTTCCGCTTATAACGCCGTCGTTCATTGTAAAGGTGCCGTTTGCTATATACACGCCTCCGCCTCCGCCGTCATCGAGACTGCCTCCGGCGCTATTTTGTTCGATACTGCCGCCGGACATCGTAAACACGCCTCCCCACACATACACACCGCCGCCGCTGCTTGATCTGTAAAGCTCGGCGGTATTTTTATTGATAACGCCCCCTGTCATAGTGAACGCGCCTCTACTTATATGCACACCGCCGCCGCGGCTGCTTTTGTTTCCGCTGATAGTGCCGCCTGTCATAGTGAATGTACCGCCTTTGATATATATTCCGCCGCCATCACCCAATGCATAATCGCCTCTATTGGTATAAGAAGCGCTGTTTCCGCTGATAGCGCCCCCTGTCATGGTGAACGCGCCACCCTCCGCCACATACACTCCGCCGCCATATTGGCTTTTGTTTCCACTGATAGCGCCGCCTGTCATAGCGAACACGCCGTCTTTACGTACATACACCCCTACAGTGTTTCCGCTGATAACGCCGTCGTTCATCGTAAAGGCGCCGCTTACTATATCGACGCCGCCTGCCATCATAAACCTGCCGCTTAATACATCGACGCCACCTCCTATGCTGTCTTTAACGGCGCCCCCGTTCATAATGAACTCGCCGCCGTCTATCCCAATCGGCGGCTTGCTCGCGCTTTGCAGCCCGGCTAGAGTAACCCCGTCTTCGAGGGTCAACGTAACGCCCGCCGCAACGGTGAACAAATAGGTAGAAGGGCTTCTCGAAGCAAACGTCAGCTTCTTCTCACCGCCAGAAGATTTGAGCGTTATGGTTACGCGCTTACCGACGTAGTTGAGCGTCTGGCTCGCAATCGCCTGATCGGCGCCCAGTACTATCGTGTACTGGGCGCCGTCTTGGGCATTGGCAACGATCCAGTCGAGGGCATCGTAGATGTCCATCTCGCCCTGCAAGGCGTCGCCGTCGTAAAGACCCGGGCGGGTTTGCGCGAAGAGCGCCGCGCCGCACACCGTCATGCATATAATCAATGCATACATTTTCTTCATTTTCATAATTACTCTCCTATATCGTGTACCGCATATCCGCTTTCAATGGTGTCAGACACACGGCAAAGCCGGGAAGGTGTCGGACGCCGCAATGGCGCCTCAGGGAATAACGGAAGAAACCGCAGGCCCCCACTGCCCCGCATCCCCCTTGGCGTTCTCGTACCGACAGCACACATACACCGTCATGCCCGCATCCTCCGGTCTCGAACAGGAGCCTCTCCTTCCGTCGCCGCGTGAACCGGTAGTGCGAAAGCCCCTTCCCGTCCGCAGGCGCCTTCATCAAGTAGTGCTTCTCTGACGCAGCCTGCTCCAGTGTCGCGCCGCCGTGAGGCATAATGCCCACATATATCGTATACCCGTAGTCGTTGCTCGAATCGAGCTCCTGTGTGCCGGCCAGATTCTTCCCCCTGTACCCGGCGCCCACAAGGGTCTGGTCAATCCCCGCGATGAGTAGAACCTCATACTCCTCCCCGATGGGGACCTCCACGCTTATATACTCTTGCGCGCCGGCGCCCACGCCCCGGTAGTACACGTCTGTGTCCGGGCTCGTTCCGATTTTCCTGAATATCACCTCGTACGTATTCGTGAACCACAGCGCCGCGTCGGGAGCTATGGACTTGGCTCCGCTCTGGCTTTGCTGAGGCTCCTCCGCCCTCACCTTCACCGTCACCAGTTCCCCGGTGTTATACGCGATGTCAGGCGCCCCGGTCTCAGACGCTTGGGGGGAGGGCTCCTGATTGCCCCATCCTTCGCCGCAGGCGCCCAGCGCCGCCGCTATCACACCGCCACGACAAGAGCGGCGTAAAAACGCCGCGCCTTCACTTCTGTTTGTTTCATAACTTTTTCCTTAAAAACGTTCTCTCTCCACAAGAAAAGGGTTTTCGCCGGGTGCGCCCACCTCGGAAAACCCGACGCCCGCGCCTCTATTGAATCGCGGGCTTGTTATATGAGGCTGTTCCAAAACTAACCCGAACCGCAGGTTCGCTACCGCAGGTTCGCTACCGCAGGTTCGCTGAACTCGTGTTCGCACGTGTAGTTCGCGTTTTGGAACAGGCTCGGTTCCCTTAGTTTTGAAACAGCCCCAGCCGATAAAAAAACCGGCCGCCGCTTTGATTTATTTTTGCGACAACCGGTCTTTTATACGCCTTATGTGAAACAGTTCGCTGGACGCGGGTTAGTAATCCATACCGCCCATGCCGCCCATACCGCCGCCTGCCGGCGCCGTTTCCTTCTTTTCAGGAATATCGGTGACGGCACACTCGGTGGTGAGGAGAAGTCCGGCGATGGAAGCCGCATTCTGCAACGCGGAGCGGACGACCTTCGCCGGATCAACAATGCCTGCCCCGATCATATCAACCCACTTCATGTTCGCCGCGTCAAAGCCGACGCCCGCTTTTGAAACCTTCGCCTTATCCGCAATGACCGCGCCGTCAACGCCCGCATTTTCCACAATCTGGCGGATCGGCTCCTCAAGCGCGCGCTTTACAATCTTGAAGCCCACTTTTTCATCATCAGTAAGGTCTCTGACTCCGGTTTTTTCAAGAGCGCGGACAGCCTGAATCAGCGCAAGACCGCCGCCCGGCACAATGCCTTCGGCGATGGCAGCGCGAGTCGCGGAAAGCGCGTCTTCCACGCGGTGTTTCTTTTCTTTAAGCTCCACCTCGGTCGCCGCGCCCACGCTGATGACCGCGACGCCGCCCGCCAGCTTGGCAAGCCGCTCCTGCAATTTCTCGCGGTCATAGTCGCTGGTGGTGTCTTCGATCTGCGCCTTGATCTGGGCGATACGGTCGGTGATGTCCTTCTCTTTGCCGCTTCCGTTGATGATGGTGGTGTTGTCTTTGTCGATTTTGATGGTCTTCGCCTTGCCGAGTTGGCTGATGTCGGTGTTCTCCAATTTGAGTCCAAGCTCTTCGGTGATGACCTGCCCGCCGGTAAGGATGGCGATGTCTTCAAGCATAGCCTTGCGGCGGTCGCCGAACCCGGGCGCTTTGACCGCGCAGGTGCGGAGCGTTCCGCGCAGGCTGTTCAGAACCAGAGTGGAAAGCGCCTCGCCGTCAACGTCTTCCGCAATGATGAGGAGCGGTTTGTTGCTCTGGGCAATCTTCTCAAGCAAGGGAAGAATATCCTTCATGGTGGAGATTTTCTTGTCGTGGATAAGGATGTAGGCGTCTTCATAAACGCTGGTCATGGTGTCCCGATCCGTAACAAAGTACGCGGAAATATACCCGCGATCAAACTGCATGCCTTCCACAAAGTCAATGGACGTGATCATGGTCTTGGATTCCTCAACCGTGATAACGCCGTCTTTACCGACTTTCGCCATGGCGTCCGCAATGGTGTTGCCGATTTCCATGTCGTTGTTGGCGGAAACAGATGCGACATGGGAAATTTCTTCTTTGTCCTTTATTTCTTTGGAATTCTTTTTAATCTCTTCAACGGCGATTTCAACAGCCTTGTCAATGCCGCGCTTCAATTCAATGGGAGTCATGCCTGCGGCCACAGCTTTAAGCCCTTCTTTCACCAGAGAATAGGCAAGCACCGTAGCGGTGGTGGTGCCGTCTCCGGCAAGGTCATTGGTCTTGGTCGCCACTTCTTTGAGAAGCTGCGCCCCCATGTTTTCATACGGATCCACAAGTTCAACTTCCTTTGCAACGGAAACGCCGTCTTTGGTAATGGTCGGCGCGCCGAACTTTTTGTCCAAAAGAACCAGCCGCCCTTTTGGACCAAGGGTTACCTTGACAGCCCTGGAAATCTGCTCAACACCGTCCAGCAGTTTGCGCCGCGCTTCTTCGTTGAACATCAACTGTTTTGCCATATCTTTCTCCTTCTTAATTAACGGCTTCTTGTTACAAACCGTTTTACACCCGGCTCTGCCGGCGGATCACCCGCACATCACCGGTTTGAATGAAATATAATGCCTCTGTTACCCACAGTAACTTGCATGAAACCTCGTTATGAGGGGTTTCTATGAGGTTTTCATATAAAATACTAAAAAACTTACATAACGGCAAGAAGAAAATTTGTGATTATCCAAACGCGCCCTGATTCCGCCAATCCCGGCGTATTCCACCCAAGAATATACCCGATTCCACCAGAATGCGCCGCAGCCCACATAAGGCGACGCCTGCGAAGATGTGGCGGCAAGCCGGACGTCATTATAAATTTCCTTGCAGGCGAACCTCCGGTTCGCTAACCGAAGGTTCGCCGAGCTTCAGCGCAAACCCATACAACGTTTACGATGCCGCGCCGCGTGGAGGCTCATTTTTTAGGCGGTGAGCATAACGCTCCATCTGTATGCGACCCTTGGGTTCGACACTGTTTTGCCAGCGTGGATAAGGGCTTTGCGCGCCAAAAACTAGTTGCAAAAATGAGGGTGGAAGCGAGCGTGAGAATATTCCCCTATGTAATGCCCTGCTAGGCGGCGGCGCGGAACGCATACAGTCGTTATGGGCGGCGGACGCGCAACTAGCAGCCGCTTTTCATGGCGGCTTTTAACGGCGCTATGTATTTTTCCATTATGCGATCCTCTTTCTGTGATAAAAAGCCGGCTTCATATTCTATCATCGTATATTTCTCGGCATCGTGCGCTTTTGTCCGTTCTATTTTTTCGGCGAATTCTTCATATGATTTTGTCCAATAGTGATTTATCCGTATCTTTTCAACACTTGCCGTTAATCCTTCAGGAACACCTCCATCATTTTGCAGCCTATTTCCCTGTTCGTCTATACCGTATTGTCCGTTTATATAGCCGCCTCCATGTATATAATAGGTTGTCACCATTCGCGGGTTAACTATCGACTTTATCCATTCCCGCTCTATCCACGAATAATTGGCGCCAGCCGCCTTTGTCAATTCTTTAACACGGCTTCTCGTATAGTTTTCAATCACCAACCCGTCGGGTTTTTTATAATGTCCTGAAAACCCATATAAAACCCAATACACGCCCAACGCGGCGATCTTTTTATGCGCTATTTTCTTTTCTATTTCCTTTATCACGCTGGTTATGTTATCCGCATGTACGGGAACTATAAATTCATCCGCGTCTATCAGCGCAAGCCATCTGGTTTTATTTCCATACCGCGTTATCGCATCATTAAACGCTCGCACCTGAGTCTCAAGGTTATGCGTTTCCTCCGCCGGAAACAGCGTATAAACAACGTCGCCCGATTCTATATATGGCCGCAACACTTCTTTTGTGGCATCGGTACTGTAATTATCGTATATATAAAACGTTTCCACCCCCGCCAGCTTGTGATATTCTATCCATTCCTTTAAATACGACGCCTCATTTCTTACCATTGTCGCTATCGACAATTCGTTCTTAAAACATCCATATTCACGCATTTCACGCAGAAAATTATTAAAATAACGCCGAACTTTTTTAATCTCTTCATAAAGGCTTTCCCAAAACGGGCGGAGCGACAGTTTTGGGACAGGCTCCATAATTTGCAACTTATTTTTACATGCCGCCATAGGAACCTCTTTTAGGCGGCTTCGCCGCTTTGTGTAATAGATTTAAAAGCGGCGAAGCCGACGGTGACGGCTCTTGAATATATAAAACGAGAAAAAAAGTTATAAAAATGCTAGAAGGGGCTTGACAAAATGTTACGCGGCTATAAACTTGTTTGCTGTTTGCTGTTTGCTGTTTGCTGTTTGCTGTTTGCTGTTTGCTGTTTGCTGTTTGCTGTTTGCTGTTTG
>JAIRLZ010000161.1 GCA_031259035.1 Treponema sp.
TCCTGTACGCATTGTTTTTTCTTATTACAGACGACATCGCCATACCGGGAGAATCGCACTTTTACGGGTACGCGGCGATAACGGCAGGTTTGCTGGATACGCTCATCCTGATTTCCTTCAACACCGTTATGCTGCCGATCTGTACCGTCGCGTTTGTATTCATCCTTATTGGCGCGTTGTGGAAAAACCCGATCATCTGCTATCTTGCGGGCGTTATGGCGCCGCTTCAAGCCATTGGTTTTTTTTACAATCTGTTGCAACACGGCAACGGACGCTTTCTGGAGCTTCTCATGGATAAAAATATAGCGAATATTCTGGTGATTTCCGTTCTCCTCCTTCCGTCCTCGCTCATATTCCACCGGGGAAAGGCGCTAAGGAGGGCGCCAATAAGACGCCGGAAAACCGATGTGTCCGCTAGATCGCGAAAACCGGCGGGCTTTTTTATATACGCCGCCGTAACTATCATACTGATCATTGGCGCAGCGCAGTTTCTGCTGTTTTACGCGAAAATATCCCCGGATTCCGATGCGAGGGCGCCGACGCGGCGCGTCATTGAGGGAAGCGGCGGCATGAACGATCCGTTCAATATTCACAGTCAGGAACGTCTGTTTTTGGCGCGCCGCATACTTGACGCGCGCATTGAGGCGTCGCGGCGCCCCATACGGTTCGACATGACGCTGCAAGGCGATGGCGAACATGTCCCGCTTATCTATTCGGCTGTGTTTGAAAACAAATTCATGCCCTACCGGCTGGACGAAGAGCGGCAAAACACGCTGCTTTTCACACTCGGCGAAAATCCGCCCGCTTCCTTCTCCTTTACGCTCGTAGTTCCGGCTGACTTTTCAGGGGCGCTGAACGTCAAAGCGCTGTACAATTTCTATGACGCCGCCATCGACAATCAAGGCGAGCCTGAAACCGAAGATTATATCCTCGCCATATCAAAAAGCGTCGGTATTGCGAATAATACTCGTTGACAAAGAAGAGTAAATGTTCTTATACTATTAAAAGAGGAAATTATGGCTGATTTACAACTCGCATTTGTTAATTTCAAGCAAAATGCATATATTGTAGTTGAAGGGCATATCCAAATAGCAGATCGTTTTTTTATTATCAGAACTGGAAAAGTGCGCATATCTAAAAACGTTCAGGTTGTTGAGGAAGAAGGCGGCAGCATTCTCGGACCGGGAGATTTTTTTTCGGTTGTCTCCACCATGTCGAGTCATCGTCAAATAGAAACCGCCCAAGCCATAACCGATGTCACCCTTATCTCGGTTCACAAAGAGCAGTACGGCCAGCTTATCAAGAACAACGCGCCGGTCGCCATGAAAATCATCATGCAATTCTCCAAACGAATGCGTTATCTGGATATGGCGCTCGCCAGTATAACGCTGAATAGCACGGTTACGGAAGGCCCGTCCCACCTCTTCAACATCGCGCGGTATTACACGGAAATAAGACAGTACGAGCAGGCGTATTACGCTTATCATCAATATATTAAATACTGCCCCAACGCGCCGAATATCGAGAAGGCGCAGGATATTATGGGAAAAATCGCTCGATATGTACATGGCGTTCGATTTGACTACAAACCGGATGAAGTTGTCAGAGTCTACCCTAAAAACACCATGCTTTTCTGTGAAAATGAACCGGGAGACGAGCTTTTCATCATACAAAAAGGCGCGGTGAAGATCACAAAAATACAGGAAGACAAAGAAGTCCTCCTCGCCGTACTCAAAGCGGGGGATATTTTTGGAGAAATGGCGCTGCTTGAATCAAAGCCCCGTTCAGCAAGCGCCATCGCCCATGAGGATTGCACTGTTATGGTGGTAAACAGAGCCAACTTTCAGCAGATGGTTTCTTCCCAGCCGCAGATGATAGCGCGTCTCACCACCCTTTTAGCGGAACGCATCTGGCTCATCTACAAACAAATTGAGAACACCTGCATTGAAGACCATTTGGGACGCGCCTATGACATGCTCCTGATGCAACTTGAAAGAAACCGCGTCAATGTAAAAAGTCCCCAAGCGTATCTCTTTGATTTTGGTCCCAAGGAACTTGTGACTATGCTGGGGTTGCCCCAATCGGAAGTTTCCTCAATCACGTCCAGACTTTATGAAAATAAATATATTCAGATTAAACAGGATAAAATTTATGTGCAGCATATTTCGGAAATTCTCAAAGAGGTCGAGATGTTCAAACGTTTGCAGGCGCGCGAAAACTTTTTGCGCTCCAGAGCGTAAGCCCGCAGCCCGCGCCGCGTTGTGCGGCGTGAGCCGGCGCCTCTTGCCATTAGGAGTTGTTATGCGCGCCTTTTTTGTGTTATGGCGCTTGTCATTGGTCATATCCGCGTATGGGCAGAATGATCCCCAAGCCGCGGGAAGCGCCGGCGACGGAGGCGTCCAAAACGGCGCGGAGCCGCTGCCCATATCCTACCGCGCAATTTCACTCGGCATGAGCCTTGACGAGTTGAAAACAGCCCTGTCCAAAGACGCTCTTTTCGGCTATCGCGGCGAGGAGGACGTTTCCTTTATACCTTCGCGGGAAGAAACGTATCTGGAGACCGCCGGCGCATCTTTTATCAAACGGGCGCTGTTTCAAACAAAGGCGGATAAGGTGTACGCAATGACCTTCACCCTCAACACCTCGCTTGTCGATTATTATTCCGTTTTTACCACGCTGGTTAAAAAATACGGCGAACCCGCATACCTCGATCCGGGGCAGGCGGTGTGGGAAGACGACAGTACGCGGCTTTCCATTGAGCGTCCGCTTGCCATAAAATACATTGACAAAGCGATTCTCGCTTCAATTATTGATGAAGCCGGCGCGAGAAAAAGCCAGGAAATACGGCTGAGAGAGGAATTCTTAAGTGATTTCTAACAGAAAAACGCCTCTTTTGCGCATTGTATTGCGCCTTGCGCCGTTTCTTTTCCTGTTTTCCTGTTTTTCATCAACGCCTTTTAAGACAGCGCGGCTTTCCATCGCAACCGCCGGCGGAAAAATCGTCCCCATATCAGTGGAGATCGCCGCAACTGAAGAAGAGCGGGGCAAAGGACTCATGTTCAGAAAAGAACTCGAAGACGGCAAGGGCATGATCTTCCTCTTTGAAAAAGACCAAATCATGTCGTTTTGGATGAAAAACACGCTTGTCCCCCTGTCTATCGCCTTTATTTTGTCTGACGGACGCATCGCGGAAATCCGCGACATGGAACCGCAGAGCCTGGCCGCCGTCAATTCCGAACGCTCATGCCGTTACGCGCTGGAAGCGCCGCGGGGCTGGTTCGACAGGGCCGGCGTCGGCGTCGGCGACAGGGTGTCCGTTGAGAGTCTCTCAATTGAGAATCTGGCGCAATGACCGGAGTCTGACGTGTTTATTGGCTTGACGAAGTGTGTACAACAAATCATAGCGGTGGACGCGCAGGACGAGGCGCGGAGGTGTAATGTCGACGAGGTGTCGCCCGAACACATCATCCTCGCCATTCTGAAAAACGGAAGCGGACGGGCATGCAAGGCGCTCGCCTTGCTAAGAATAGATCTGAACGACTTTCACCGGTACATCACCAGTACCCTTATGCATATCGGCGGAACCATACTTGCCGGTGAAATTCCTCTTTCCCAGCGGACGAAATATATGCTGGAAACCGCCGCGGAAGAAGCCCGTATAATGGAAAACGATCTGCTCGGCACCGAACACCTCCTGCTTGCGGCTATGCGGGATACAGGCGTCGTACAAACCTACCTTCTGCATAAAGAAATAGACGTGGACCTCATGCGGATAACCATTCAAGCGGGAATGCCGTTCTCAAATGACTCCTATGAGGGCGAACAGGAAAACCGCGTCAACAAAAGCTCCGCGTCCCGCGTCAGGGTGAGACCCGCTGTGTATCCGCAGCTTACGCCAACGCTGGACGCATTTTCCCGTGATCTCACCGCGCTTGCGCGGGACGGCAAACTTGAGCCTGTCATTGGGCGGGATAAAGAAATCAGGCGGGTGATGCGCATCCTCGCCCGTAAAACCAAGAACAATCCGGCGCTGGTTGGGGAGCCGGGCGTCGGGAAGACCGCCATCGTAGAGGGGCTTGCGCAACTGCTTGTCTCCAGCAATGCGCCGGACATTCTTGAAAACAACCGCATCGTCTCGCTTGACATGGGCGCCCTGATCGCCGGCGCCAAGTACCGGGGGGACTTTGAAGAGCGTCTCAAGAAAATCGTTGAGGAGCTCAAACACGCGGCAAACGTCATTCTGTTTATTGATGAAATTCACACGGTTATCGGAGCGGGAAACCCTGAGGGCGCAAATGACGCGGCGAACATGCTCAAGCCTCGATTGGCGCGGGGTGAATTCCGGTGCATAGGCGCGACCACCTCAGCCGAATACCGCAAATACTTTGAAAAAGACCCCGCGCTGGAACGCCGTTTCCAGCCTGTAATGGTCAACGAACCTGATGTTAAGGAAACTATCGCCATTCTCACCGGCATAAAAACATCGTACGAAGCGTTTCACCATGTGCGTTATACGGATGAGGCTGTTCTTGCCGCGGTACACTTAAGCCGGCGGTACCTTCCTGAACGCTTCATGCCTGATAAAGCCATAGACATGCTTGATGAAGCCGGCGCGCTTTTGAAAATGGACGCCACAGAGACGCCGCCTGAAGTCGCCCATTTTGAAACAGAGATGCTGCGCCTTCGCAAGGAAAAGAATCTCGCGTTTATAAACGGCAATATCGAGAACGCATTTCAGGTCAGGGAAAAGGTGAAGAAATTCCATGTCCGCGTCGTTGAAGCTCAAAACGCATGGGAACGTTACGCGGACAACAAACGCCCCCTCGTCACCACGCGCCACGTACAGGAGATAGCCTCAGACGCCACCGGCATACCCATCGCCCGCCTTGAAGGTATGGAAGCGCAACGTATGCTGCGCCTTGAAGAAGACCTCCGCAAAACGATCATCGGGCAGGACGAGGCGGTCTCCCGCGTCGCGTCCGCCATACGAAGGGCGCGGTGCGGCGTTTCTTCGCCCCTGCGTCCGCTCGGCTCCTTCATTTTTCTGGGTCCCACAGGCGTAGGTAAAACGCTCCTCGCAAAACAGCTTGCCGCGCTTCTGTTCGGCAGTGAAACAGACCTGTTCCGCATTGATATGTCCGATTACATGGAGAAGTACAACATCGCCCGTTTGGTCGGCGCGCCTCCCGGCTATATCGGCTATGGCGAAGGAGGCGTTCTTACCGAAGCGGTGCGTAAAAAGCCGTACCGAGTGATTCTGTTTGATGAAATTGAAAAAGCCCACCGCGATGTCTATAACATTCTGCTGCAAGTGCTGGAAGAAGGCGAACTCAAAGACAGCATGGGGCATACGGTGAATTTCCGCAATACGGTCGTCATTATGACAAGCAACGCCGGCATCAGGGAAATAAACCGCGAGTCCCGCCTCGGCTTTGGCGCGGGCGAAGGCGTTATGAGCCATAAAGAGCTTGAGTCTATGGCAAAAGAAGAACTGCGCCGCGCCTTCAACCCCGAATTTCTCAACCGCGTGGACGAGATTGTCGTCTTCAACGCCCTTATGAAAGAGCATATCGGCTCCATCCTTGACGCGCAGGCGCGGGAGCTTTCAGAGCGGCTTCACGAGCAGGGTCTTGAACTCACCGTAACCGGGGACGCCCGCGCTCTGCTCATTGAAAAGGCGTGGGATCCCAAATTCGGCGGACGCCCCCTGCGCCGCGTCTTGCAAACCGAGGTGGAAGACCCCATAGCGCGGCTCATTCTTGACGGCGCGGCGGCTGCCGGTTCGGTCTTTCTTGTCAACGCGGATGCGGGGAGAATCACGGTGGAAGCGAAGCCGTCTTCATAACAAAAGAACCGCCGTCTCCTACATGTGGGGAATTATTCATACCAGATGACATGCGCGTTCCCGCGCGTTATGCGCAATGACGCGCCGGTCGAACCACGTATGTATGCGGATATGACTTGAAAAATTAAAGATGCGCGTTTAGGCGCCGAGCAGAATCGAACTGCTGCATAAAGGTTTTGCAGACCTCTCCCTTACCGCTTGGGTACGGCGCCTTTATGATTTGAATACTATCAAACTTTTTTTCTTTTGTCTAGCCCCCGCTCGCATTTTTTAGGGTTCGTCAGCGCCGGCGGCGTTTTCACCGGCGATTTCATCGATCTTTTTTATCAGATCAAGGGCTTCCTTAAAGCCCGCGTCCGCGTGAAATCTGAGTTTCGGCGTCTGCCGTATGCGCATTTCACGGGCGAGACGCGCCTGAATGAAACCCGCCGCGCTTTGCAAACCCGCGACGCCCCTGTCCAGGTTTGCCCCGCTGCGGAACGTCGAGACATAGACGTCAGCCCATGTCAAATCTTTAGACGCCTCAACCCGTGTGATGGAAAGGAAAGGATGTACACGCGGGTCTTTTATCTTGCCTTCAACGATGAGCTTGCCGGTTATTTCCTGAATAAGCGTTCCAAGCCGTTCTAATCTATATTCCACGCGATCATGCTACGACATTTCCGGTAAAAAAGCAATACCCCCGTAGCTGCGCGGCGGCCGGTGGACGGTCAAAAAGACTGTATGCCGGAACCGCCCGCGCCGCGCTGTTCACGGTCTTTGATCCGGGACGCGCAACGTGATTGCCTCGCGCCGGGCGGAGCGGCGGATGGGCGCGGGGCAAAGGGTTGCGCGACCGTCAGCAGGCGGTCAAAGAGGGCTGTGCGGGGTTCTTTCAAGAGCTTGCCGCCGCCCATGTATTGAGTGGTGATTTCTCTATGATACGTTCCGGTCGCAAGCGCGGGCGTGATGATCAAGATGCGCGCGTTTTTGTTTTCAACGATGTCTTCCGCGTCCACCTTGACCCGCGCCGTCTGGCGCGTTCACGAAATACACGCCGCGGGAAGGATCGCTTCCTTCCACCTTGATCTTGCCGCCGGCGATTTTCGCGTTGCGTCCGGGCGTCAGCAGGTCATTGATGCCGCCCGTCCGCAGGTCGGTCACCTGGGCGATGAAGAAGCCCGACTCGGCTTTGCCCAGAATGCTCACGCTTACCGCGCCCAATTCCTTGCGAAGCTCCGCTCCTTGATGAAACTCCGCCATAACCGCGCGCTTTTCAGGGTCAAACGCATCCGTGGGGCTACGCCCTTGATGCGCATTGTCGCGTTGTACCAGCCGGTGTTCACCGAAAAGCCGTCGCAGAGCCGGCAGCCCATTTCCTTGTGAATGTAGGCGATCTCTGGAGACTCAACCGGAGTTTCCAGAGGTCGAAACCCGCAGGGTTTCGCCCCTACTCCCAGTCGCCTATGGAGCCGGATATGGCGCTGTCAAGGGTTACGCCAGGACCCGCCGCAGCGTCGCGCCGTTTAGGGGAAGAGCCGCCTACATACACCACCTTTCCGTTCTTCGCCGAATTTGCAGCGTCAATAGTGGATCTGCCGCGCTTGACAAACGTCCCGCGGCTATACACAAGCACGCCGCCGACGACGAAGGAGGCGGTGTTCCCGCTTATCTCTCCGCCTTCCATCGTAAACGTTTCGCCCCAATACACATACACGCCGCCGCCGGCGTAGGAGGTGGTGTTCCCGCTTATCTCTCCGCCAGCCATCGTAAACATTCCGCCCTCTCTCACAACCACGCCGCATGATTTAGCGCCGCGTACCGTTGAGCCTGAGTTCATACGCAAGGCCCCGCCCTGTACATCCACAAGCCGCGCGCTTTTGCCGTTGCCGTAGAGGGTAACGCCGTTATCCAATACGAGCGTTACGCCTGCCGGTACGGTAAACAACGCCTGGTCAGCGTTGTTTGCAATGGCGCATGTCGCTCCGTCCCCTTTAAGGGTGATTGTCTTAACCACATCGCCGGCAAAGACAACGGGACCGCTTGCAAAAGGTCCGGTTACGGTGATGGCATACGCGCCGCCGGTTTTATCGCTGTCAATAGCGGCGATTGCCCGCGCAAAGGCGGCGGAGTCGCGGACGGCAAACGTATACCGCGCCGCCTCCGCCGGTGCTTTTATCCGCGCGGCCCGCTCCCCTTGTCCGGTCAGCTTCAGGGCAAGCTCTTGCATCGCCCTCGCGCCGTCTTCCAGGCTCTGATAATCCACAGAAGCCCCGTCCTCCTGTACGCCGGTCTCAAGGTTGATCACCGCCGCGTTGAACATGGTGTCCTTGTCCAGCTTCCGCGCCGTCACCGACAGCACAAGGCGCGGGTTGTTCCCCATTCCCACCGTGGGCAAGTACTCGTCCGCGACGTCCCCGCCAAATTGGTTGCCGTATTCCTCCTGCACCTGTTCGAGGCTCTTGGTGCGCGGATACACCGCGTACTTGCCGCTCCGCACAAGGTGTACCGCCAGTATCTGCGCCAGCGTGTCCGCGTCCCGCGTGTCCGCTTCGCGGTTGTTCGCTCCGCCCGGCCACTGCGCCGGAGGAAGCGCGAGCAGCGGCAGGTTCGAGGCGTCCGCCTTGAGCGCCGACGCGATAGTCCGCGCCATGTCCGGCAGTTTGCCCTGTATCTCGCTTATGCTGCCGTAGGTCTGTACGTCTCCGGCGACCTGCCGCAGTTCGTCTATCTTGATGATGGCTATGATGAGCAGCTTCTGTCCGCCGAGAGTCGCGATGTTTCCCGCCGCGACATAGCTCGCGCCGAGCTGCTTGCCGAGCGCGGCTATGGTGTCCGGATCCGTCATGCCGGAGGTCATTTGAAACCTCTGTTCATTGCGTATCGCATGGTTGATGGACGTGCGCGGTACGGGGCTGAAGACGGCGATCAACTCTTTTTGAAACGAGAAGAGTTCCGCGATGGTCTCGCCGTCCTCTCCCTGCCCGCCGGTGAACGGGAGTATGGCCAGCGTGGCCTGGGCCCGCGCGGCGGCGGCTTGTTCCGCGGCAATCCGCTCTTGTTCCGCCCGCGCCGCGGAAGATTGCGGCGTTGTACAGGCCGCCGCCGTGAGCGCGGCTATAAGCGCGAGGAGGATGCGGCGCACACGGCGCATACACCGTATGCGACCGCATAGGTGTATGCGGGTGGCTAGAGACATTGATCCATGCATGAGGGTCTCCTTTTATGAATGATATGCAGCGTTCCTTACAGGAATATTGCAAGTATACCGCGCTTTGCAAGTTCTTTATGCGCGGTACGAAAGATCACGAGCGTGGGCGTCTAGCATATAAAACCCCCCTTTGGGGGCGCGGGCGTCTCGCGTATAAGCCCCCTTTGGGGGCGTGGGCGTCTAGCATATAAAACCCCCTTTGGGGGCGTGGGCGTCTCGCGTATAAATCCCCCTTTGGGGGCGCGGGCGTCTAGCATATAAAACCCCCTTTGGGGGCGCGGGCGCCTCGCATATAAACCCCCTTTGGGGGGCGTGGGCGCCTCGCATATAAACCCCCTTTGGGGGTAT
>JAIRLZ010000179.1 GCA_031259035.1 Treponema sp.
ACTTGCGCGGCTCCCGGTTCAGCATGATGTTTTCCTCAGCGGTAAAACCGGGAATAAGCGAAAACTCCTGATGAACCATGCCCACGCCCGCGTCCAGCGCGTCAAACGGGCTTTTGAAACGCGCGGGAACGTTGTTTATCTGAATCTCGCCGCCGAAACCGCCGGTTTCCGCAATCACCGGCATACCAAAAAGGATGTGCATCAGGGTTGTTTTTCCCGCGCCATTCTCGCCAACAAGCCCCAGAATCTCGCCCTTCTCCAGGGAAAAACTGATATTCCGCAGAACCTGAGTACCATGAAAATCTTTTGAAACCTGCTCCAGTTGTAAAAGGGACACCCATCATACCTCCGTATAACTCATATAGATATTATAGAATAACACTGTTTAAAAAAAAAGGAAAGCGCTTTCTTGCCAATGAAGAAGGTGACCGGGCGAGAGGGGTTGATATGAAGAGCGTAGTGGAAGAGCGGGAGAGCAAGAGCATATTGAAGACGATAAGCAAGTTGAACGGGATCGCTGGGAAGAGCGATGAGGCGATAACCGGGGAGATAAGTGGCGCCGGCTATGCCTCGGCGCAACCGCCAGCGAAACATACGCTCCGCGCCGAAAAATTTCAAAAAATTAGAGGCTTTCCCAAAACTAACCCGAATGTAGTTCGCTGAACACAGTTCGCGTTTTGGGAAAGGATCATTATTCAATCCTCTTGACATTCGTCTTGACATTTTCTGATAATTATCAGATTATATCTATCATATTAATAATATATAATGACAGGCATTGAATTGGGAAAGTTGTTTGACTTCACGTTGGTTTTTACCCAGATACTGAACGTGTTGAAATATTTGCCCATCACGATGGAAATCGCCCTCGTATCCTTTGCGGGCAGTCTGGTGATCGGGTTTCTCGTGGCCATCGTGGAGATCAGGAAGGTCAAAATTGTGTCTCAGATCGCGCGTTTTTATGTGGCGTTGACCGCCGCGAACCAAGCGTGGGCGGCTGACATCGCCTATATCCGCGCCGACGAAGGCTTTCTGTATCTGAGTCTGCTGAACCATGCGACCCCATCTGGCCCTGAACTATGAAACGTCGGAATAAAAAATCTTACCGTAGTATGAAACGATAGAAATTCTCAAAGGCAACAGTGGCGAGGGACTGCCGCCGCATGATGACCTTCTGGCGGTTCCGCTCCAAGAGCGCGGCAACCGCCCGGTGAACCTCCTGCTGGAGGAGGAGCGGGTTATATATAGCTTTGGCGCCACCGTTTCAGTTCCGCCTTGACCTCATCTATACCACGTGACGCGGAGTCTGGCGCCGCTCCGGTTCATCGCTGTGGCGCGGCGCGAATTTCCTCGTAAAAATTCGTGAAGCGGCTGTAATGGGGAAAGGCTCCTTTAAGAATCTTTCCCCATCTTCATTTTGAGCGCCGCGAGCGCGGCGTCTGCGGACGCCTCTTTTTCCAGTGTTTTCAAATCCCGCTCAAGGGCGGCTTTCTCCTCGTCCCCGGGAAGATGTCCCGCAGCCATGAGAAGTTCCTGTTCAAGAACATCCGGGTCTACGCTCCGCGCCCGCGACGCAAGAAGAGAAAGCTGTTTCTTCATCTTCTCGATCTGGAGTTTGAGCGTTTCGATATCCGCGTCTAACGCGGATTTCCGCGACCGTATAAGAGAGGCTTCTTTTTCGGCTTGCAGGGCAAGCTCCTCCATTCCT
Source organism: Treponema sp. (assembly GCA_031259035.1). Lineage (GTDB taxonomy): Bacteria > Spirochaetota > Spirochaetia > Treponematales > Breznakiellaceae > JAIRKH01. The sequence goes on from JAIRLZ010000179.1 coordinate 1,709, forward strand.
CTGGAACGGGCGAGGGTTGCGCGGGATTCCCACAGAGAAAGGTCAGCGGCTGACGTTTCGCTTTCTTTTTCCTGTAATTTCAGCGTTGTTATGTATTGGGCGATATATTCCCTCGCGGAAACCGGGTCCAGTCCCGAAATGTCATCATCGGCGCAAGCGCGCCGGTCGCTTTGGACGGAAGCCGGATCTTTATGTATTGCGTTTTCTGTATCTTGAGGCATTTTGATTCCTTTATTATAATGTATGTATGAAACCTCTTTTTTGCAAGTGTTTTCTACTATACGCGGGCTTTTTTTGCAGTCCGTTTTTTCTGTTCGCGCAGTCCGGCGAGGCGCTCCTCGCCATGAAAAACGCCGGCGACTATTCTTTTGTCGAACGGTCTGATTGGCGGCGTTACGACAATGGGAAATACACAGGGCTGGTGTTTCGGGAAGTGAGGGCTTCGATACTGCAAGATAAAATGGCTCAACACGATGCAGGCGACACGCGCTATGCGGGGCATTGCATCGTGCTTGAACAGACGGTTCGTGATATGAAGCAAAGCGCCAAGGCGGTCAACGCCATGTTTCCGGTGCGGTTCAAGGTGAGCGGCCGGGGAGATTTTACGTTGGAACAGGAGAGTGGATTTCCTTCGCTGCGGGGATTTCCCGCGTTTCCGGCGCAAAAAATAGCGCCGGGCGCTACATGGACGGATTTCGCCGAGCGTGTCGTTGATCCGCTCAATTCGGGGCAGTCGGTGGTGACGCGCATATACGTTGAGTACACCTATCTCGGCGTTGAAATGTACAAGGAAATCGCCGTCCACCGCATAAAAGCGCGGTATTCGACGCGGGACATCGCGCCTTCAAACACGCGGGAAGCCGTCAACGCGACCGATTTTAAGCAGGTGCGGGGCAACCATGACGTCGACATCCTGATCCGTGTGGACAACGGACTTCCCGTGCTTATGCGTGATCAAATGGACGAAACGTATACGTTAAAAGACAACGCCGCGCTTCGTTTCGTGGGATTTACGCTCACCTTTACCGACAGATTGATCCCCATGGACAGGACTGTCGTTGTCGCCGCCATCACCGGAACGCCCCGCAAGCCGTCATCGCTGGAATCGGCGGGGCTGGGAGAAGGCATTGATGTCGCCGAAGCGCCTGAGGGCGTAAAACTCACAATCAAAGATATACGGTTCATTCCGGATTCCGACGAGTTTATTCCGGAAGAAAAAGACCGTCTTGACGCGATTGCCGAAATGCTCATGCGGACGCCGGATCGCACCTTCATGGTCGAAGGCCACACGGCGCATACGGGGCAGCCGGTTTTGGAGATGGATCTTTCCATCAAAAGAGCGGCGCGTATGATTGAGGAGCTTGTAAAGCGCGGCATACCCGCGGATAGGTTTTTGTATAAGGGGTGGGGCGGAACTAAACCCGTGGACGATAATGGGACGGAGGTGGGACGCGCCCGCAACCGCAGGGTGGAGATTACCATCTTAGAGTAAGCCGGAGCCTTTTGCGAAGCCACCCTGCGAAGCCACCTTGCATAAATTTTGTTTGTGATGTAAGATTAATAAAAAGGAGCTTTTCCCAAAACGCGCATGGCGACAGTTTTGGGAAAGCCGCCTTGGATGTAGAGGGAAAAGCGGGCTAAAGCCCGCTTTTTCGAAAGCTTTTCTCAAAACTAACCCGAAGATAGTTCGCTGAACATAGTTCGCGTCTTGAGAAAAGCTCAAAGATATTCCGATTTCCTAATGATGAGGTTGTGCGATGGAAGTTTTAGGTATTGTTCTGTTGGTGTTTTTTATAATAGCGGCAATTTTGCTGGTGTTTCTTGTCCTTATTCAAGATGAAGAAGGCGATAGTTTAGGCGGCATATTTGCCGGTGGAAGTTCGTCCGCGTTTGGCTCGCGTTCGGGCAACATACTCACCAAGGCGACATCCGTTTTAGGCGCGCTATTTCTGATCTTGAGTTTAGGGCTTGCCCTTGTGAGCAAGTCTGACAGCGGATCAGGCGTTGAAGCCGCGGGAAGGCAATTGTCCACCGAATCGTCCGCGGGCAACTGGGTGGATGAAGCGTTGGGCGACGCGGACAATGAGCAGTCCGATGTTACAGCGGAATAACGTGTTGCGGAACCGGTGAAGCGCGATTTCTGGTAGAATAGAGACACCCCATTGCAGATATGCGGCGGGCGTTATTGGTTCCGAAAATGGAGGAATTATGCTTCTAAGCGAGGTGTTCACAAGAGACCTCATCAAGGTTAATTTAGAGGCCGAGGATAAAGACGAGGCTTTTGAGGAATTGGTTGATTTTTTTTGTACCGTTAGAAATTCGAAGGCGCGTGAAGAAATATTGAAAAGCCTGAGAGAGAGGGAGAATCTCATGTCAACGGGCATTAAACCCGGCGTCGCAATCCCGCACGGAAAGATATTCCTTCTTGATGATATACAAGGAATATGCGGCATTTCAAAGAAAGGCGTTGAATACGAGGCCCTAGACGGGCGGCCGGTTCACCTTATCTTTATGATTCTGGCGCCATACGAAACGGACAAACATCTCAAGGCGCTTAAAAATCTCGCCGAGTTGCTTCTGAACCCGCAATTTTATACGGACATGTGTTCACAAAGGGATGTTGAGAGCGTTTACGCCACCCTTAAAGGATATGAGGATCACTTTATAGAAATGGTGTGAGTGGCGCGAACATAGGTTGGCGATACGCCGTTCGGTTTTATAGGAGTAAATTGTGGAAGACTCTGATGTTTTGCGGCGTTTGTTGAAAGTGGAAGCGGAAGCGGCGGCGCTTGTAAAAGACGCGGTTGCGGAAGCTGGCAAGCGTATCGCTGAAGCGGAAAAACAGAACCGGCAGCGTTATGACGACGCTTATAGTGCGGAAGCGGCGGCGCTTGAGGAAAAGTACAGGTCCGATATTGCCGCGGTTAAGGGTGAGTATCAAAAGCGGCTTGAGGACTTTACCGGGAGGCTTAACGTCATGCAGGTGAATACTGAGCGGTTTTCGCAATTGCTTGAAAGCTTGCTGTTTGCAAATGACAGCCGCGAAGGGAAAAAAACGGCGAAAGTTGCGGACACCGCCCCGGCCGACGCGGCGTTCGCTCCTTCTAATAAAACCGGACGGGAAAACTGATGTCCGGGGAGCGCGCGTATATCTATGCGAAAACATGCGGGATCATCGGCAAATCCTTTGTGGGCAAGCGCGTCTTGTCCCTTATGAGCGTGAATCGTCTTGCCGAATTGGACAGGTTTGTATTTCCGGAGGGGAGTAGGGATCTTCCTGAACGGGAGCTTCTTCCTGATCTCGAAAAACGTATCACAGTCCGCTCTATCGCGCAGATTGAAACGATTATCGGATGTTTCCAGAATCCGCCGGAATTGCTTGTGATCACGCTTCAATCGTATGAGTACGAGAACCTCAAAAATGCGCTTGCCGCCCTCGCCAATAACGAGGCGAAGCCCCCGCGCATCACTGATATAGGAAAATTCCGTACCGTCAATTTCGAAGCCTATCCCGATATTGAAGGCATGCTTAAAAATACGGAATTCGCGTTTCTATTGAACGATTTGAAAGAAACGCCGGAAACGCTTCAAGATACGATTGCGTTGCAAACTAAACTTGACAAGCATTATTATACGCGGCTCTACGCGACGCTTGAACGGCTTTCCCGCGTTGATCGGTTTGGCATTGAAAAGATTATTGACAGTGAGATTCAGCTTAGGAACGCATCGTGGACATTGCGGCTTAGAACCTATTACAACATGCATGTTGAAAGGATCAAAACTATGCTCATAACAATAGACGGGAAAAAAGACTTGACCGGCGACGCGCTCGCTTCGTGCGCTTTCTCGTTAGACGTCCCTGGTGATTGGGCGCGTTGGAAATGGGCGGAATTTGTGAACAGCGAAATAGCAACGCCGTCTTCTTCATATTGGACGATAGACCCACGCTATTTTCAAAACAAGGCGTCCCGGCATCTTTATAAATGCGCCTATCAAAGTTTTCATGCCAAACCTTTTTCGCTTCTTCCGGCGTTCTGTTTCATACGTCTGAAGCAATTTGAAGAAGATCTTCTCACCAGTGTCGCCGAAGGCTTCGGCTTTGGGTTGCCCTGCCGTGAAACGTTGGGAATTTTGGGAATGGCGTCATGATCCTGCCCCGGAAAATGAAGCTCGTAGAGCTTACGGCGCTTGAGAAAGACATTGACGCGGTTGTTGAATATCTGGGCAGGCGGAGTCTTATGCAGTTCACCGAACAGTACGAGGAACAAGCGGTAATAAATGACGAGAGGCTTGAAAGCCCTGAAAAATTAGCGGAATTTCAGCAATTAGAAGAAAATGAAAAAAAGAAAGCCAATGATATAGAAGAAAAACTTGAAGAAATCAGGGAAGCGGCCGCGTACCTCGGTCTGGAACTTCCGGCGGAACCGTATGAGACAAGCCGCCTCCCGACTGCGGACGATGAAGTCTTGCGCGAAAAAATATGCTCCTCCGCGCTCGGTTTGCGCGCCCGTGAAACCAAAGAAAAGAACGAGAAACAGAAATTGGAAAACGCTCTGACCGAGTCGAAGGCGTTTACGGCGCTCAACGCGCCGTTTTCGGAACTGGATCAACTTTCTTACCTGACGTTGCGCGTTGGACGCCTTGATATGAGAGGGCAGGCTGAAGTCAGAAAGAACCTCTCGGACAGGGCGGCGATCATCCCGCTGGATAACGGTAAAATACTTGCGGCGTCTTCCCGTATCGGGCGTTTCGCCTTGGATTCCGAGCTTAAAAAACGGTCGTTCACGCCCATTGCCATTCCAAAAGACTATCTCGGCATACCGGCGGAGCTGCTTGCAAGCCTTGAATCGCGGCAAAAACTCACGGAAAGCAATCTGGAAGCCATAGCCGAAGAAAAGGGCAAAATGCTCAGTGAATACAGGCGCCCCCTTCTCTCGCTTTCCGCTTCCTACGCGATGGCAAATATTACGGAACAGGTGAAACAAAAACTCGTGGCCACAAAAAGCACGTATCTTCTAACGGGCTGGATGCCTGCGGATAGCCTGAATTCCATTGCCGCGGAGATTGTTGCGATTACGTCCGGCAGAATCGGCATACGCACCCTGAACCCGGACGAGGTGCCTTCGGTGCGGGACGGAAGCGAGAAGGTTCCCACCGCCTTGAGCCACGGCAAATTCGCAAAGATATTTGAGCCGCTTGTCTTCTCCTATGGCGCGCCGCTTTATGGCGCGATAGACCCCACCTCGTTTGTCGCGGTGTTCTTCACCCTGCTTTTCGGCGTCATGTTCGGCGATGTGGGGCAGGGGCTTGTACTGGCGCTCATGGGGCTTCTTCTCCTGCAAAAGGACTCCAAATTTACGCGGAGTTATAAAAACTTTGGCGGCCCCCTTGTCGCGGTGGGGATATCTTCAATGATCATGGGGCTTTTGTATGGCGCGGTGTTCTCAAACGAGACGCTTCTGGAGGCGCCAACCCTTGCTGTCACCGGTTTTCTTGCCAATACGCCTGCCGGCGCGTATTTTGGCTGGAGCGCCGTTCCAAAAATTCTACACCTCATGCCTGAGAAGGGGAGCCTCGACAAACTCTTTTATTTCTTCGGCTTCACGTTGGCGTTGGGCGTCATCCTCAACTCCACAGGCCTCGTTTTTAACATCATCAATCAGTTTATCAAAAAGAATTATGAAAAAGCCCTCTTTTCAAAAACCGGAATCGCCGGCGCGCTGTTTTTCTGGTACGCCATCGGCATAGCGGTGAGGCTCATCCTGAATGACAGGCTGCGTTGGTTCGACATCCCATGCCTCGCAATCCCGCTTTTGTCCATCTTTTTTGGCGAGGCGCTAGGGCGGTTTATTTCCGGCGAACGCCCCATTCTCAAAGAAGGGCTTATGGTTTTTATCATAGAAGGGATCGTAGAGATACTTGAAACGTTTTCCAGTTATATCTCGAACAGCGTCAGTTTCCTTCGTGTGGGGGCTTTCGCGCTGTCTCATACGGTTCTCTCGTTCATTACGTTTACCATGGCCGGCATTGTGGCGCGTGGTTCGTCATTCGGACCCGTATTTTCACTGGTCGTCATCATTTTTGGAAATGGAATCATCATCGTACTTGAGGGAATGATCGTGGCTATTCAGGTTACACGTCTTCAATATTACGAATTTTTCAGTAAATTCTTTACCGAAACCGGCGTACGGTTCGCTCCATTCAGGTTTCGTAAGGAATGAACCTTCCCGCCCTAAGGCAGACGCGAAAGCGCGGGGTATGTGCAAGCGTCGCGTCATTGACGAAGTTCAGCGAGCCTTCGGTTCGACTGGAATGAAATTATGCAACTGTGGGGTCATTTTTTATTGGCGTCGCCAATTCCAACCGTCCTAAAGGGTCGCCTTTTAGGACGCGGTAGTAGACTCCACTGGGAATATACATCCAACATTTTTAAGGAGGAAGTGTATGAAATGTAAGATGATTGTTATTGCGTTTGTTCTGTTTGCTGTCGCCGCGGCATGTTCGTTTGCTCAGGAAGAAGCGGCGGCGGAGCAAAAATCCGGTTCGGCGGTTAAGTACATCGCGGCGGCGGTCGCGGTGGGCATAGCCTGTATTGGCGGCGGTCTTGCGGTTGGTCAAATTGGATCCGCGGCAATGGGAGCGATGAGCGAAAACGCCGATCTTTCGGGAAAAGCCATGCCTTTTGTCGGTCTTGCGGAAGGAATCTGTCTGTGGGGCTTTCTGGTTGGGCTGCTCATACTCATTCTGTAGCCGTCTGTGGACTATTTTTTCATCGGCGACCCGGAGTTGGTTACGGGCTTCAAGTTTGTAGGCATTGACGGCGTAGCAGCCAACAATGAAGCGGAAGCCCGCCGCGTGTTTCGGCGCATCACCGAAGGTTTTGATGAAGTGACAAATGCGGCTGTTCCCACTGAAGGCTGCCGCATCCTCATTTTGACGCAGGAAATCGCCGGCTGGCTTGGTGAAAAGCTCATTGACTGGCAGATCGGCGCTCAATATCCCCTGATTGTAGAACTGCCCGGAATGTTGGGGAAAATACAAGGCAGGAAGACTCTTGTGGATTCGATTCGGGAAGCGATAGGAATTCACGTGTAGCGATTGCGCGGCTTTTGCCGGCGGTATTTTGACGGGGAGGATGAATGACCGTTAAAAATGAACCTAAAAACAAATCGTGGTTGATACGACAATTACGAAACTTTTTTGAACATAGGGCTTTGTGGCTCTACCTTTTGTGCGACGAAGCGAAGAAAAAAGGGTTTTACCCTGAATCCTTTGCGCCGGACGCCATACGCCGGTGCGGGCTTTTTCAGGGAGGCGTCATAGCCGAAACTGCGGCGCGCGCCGGCGCCGGAAAACCAAGCCTTAAAACCTTGCGGAAAAAGCTCTTCGGCTTGCCCGGAAGACTCATTTTTGAAATGAAAATCCGGCGTGTAACGGATGACAATTTTGACGTTGATTTTCACTATTGTCCGTTGGTAAACGCATGGCAAAAGCAGGGCTGCTCTGTGGAAGAAATGACGCGGCTCTGCGATTTCGCCATGTGTGGCGATCGCGGCATAGCGGAGAGTTTCGGCTGCGCCCTTGATCTGCAAAAGACCATTGCGAAAGGCGACGGAATCTGCGAGATACGCTTTAAGCGGCCATGAGGGGGCGATGCGGGAACTGCCCCGCAAACGCCACCGCCGCTTGCGCCTGTGAACGTCGCCTCATACAAATCCTGCGCGCCAGTGCCAGACCGACGTTGACAGCTCTGACGAAAAAGGATTGACGCGGTTAAAATCGGGCAGCCATTCGCTGTCTGCGGACAGCGTCAATTCTTGATAAAAACCGTCTTCTATGCCGAATTCGTCAAGCCAGCCGAGAACAGTCTCGTATTCCGCTTCGTTTACGGAGCGGCCGGGCATATCTCCGCCGCGAACCGGCGTGTACTGTGTCATAAGCGAAAGCAAACCCTTTCCCATGGCGTTTTCCGCAAACCAGCGAAGAACATCCCGCGTAGCGTCAAGGCGTCCGGGCAACACAAGGTGCCGTACAATGACGCCTGAACGCAGAACGGCTCCTTCATAGCGCATATCCCGAAATTCCAGCATTTTTTTTATTGCCGCGGACACCGCCTCGCCGTAATCAGCGGCTTTGAAAAAGCGCGCCGCCAGTGCGGAATCAAGCGTCTTCAAGTCCGGCAGATACCCATCAATCACGTCTTCAAGCGGAGACAGAGCTTCAAGCGTTTCATATCCAGAAGAATTCCACAGAACCGGAATGACCAAGCCCTGTTTCCGGGCGGCTTTTATTCCGGCGGCAAGAGCCGGCGCCGCGTGGCTTCCGGTGACGATGTTGATGTTTTCCGCGTTCTTCTCTTGAAGCGCGAGGCATATCCGTACAAATTCAGCTTCGGTCACCACTCTGCCCACACCTTGTTGAGAAATCTGATAATTCTGACAGAATACGCACTGGAGAGCGCAACCGCTTACAAAGACAACGCCGGAACCCCCGGTTCCGGTAATGGGAGGTTCTTCTCCCCGGTGGATGGATGCGGCGGCGACGCGGAGCGCCGAGGTTTCTCCGCAAAAGCCCTTTTTTCCAGCCGAACGGTCAACGCCGCATTTGCGGGGACAGAGACGGCAACTTTTGTATGAAGATAAGGCGTCATTCACACAATCAGTATACTATAAGCCGGCGGTCAAGGGCAATGCGTTTCTTTTGGAGGCAGGCGCGACGCCGCCGGCGCCGTTAATCTTTGGGCGGCTTGTAAAACCTTCCCTTTATCTGCTCGGTTTTTAATATGTTGATGAAAGCGTCTGGATCGACTTTTTTGATGGCGGTGGTAAGAGATGCGTCTTCGTTTGCCGCAACCACCGAGTAGAGCAGCGTTTTCTCAGCCATACGGTACATGCCTACGCCTTTGAAGGCTGTCGCGTCATGCCGGGTCTTATCGCGGATAAGATGGTATATCTCATCCGGCTTGCTGGTGATGATGAGCAAGGTCTTTTGTTGATACCCACGGTAGAAAGAACTGAGCGCGACGGTTGTGGCAAACTGAAAAATAACGGAATAGAGCGCTTTATCCAATGAAAAAAGGGAGGCGGCGAAAACAAGTATCACGCAGTTGCCCGCGAAGATGTAGTTCCACGCATCCTTGCCGTATTTTTCGGAAATAAAAACCGCGATAAAATCCGTGCCTCCGCTTGTGGCGTCGGCGAACAGGCATAGGCTTATCGACATCGCATTCAAAATACCGCCAAAAACCGCCGAAAGCAGAGGATCGTGCAGTTGAATAAGTTCAATGAACAGCTTCGGCATCCAGTCCGTCAGAAGTCCGCAGACAAACACCATCAGTACGGAGAGCAGGGTGAAACGCTTCCCAATGAGTTTGAAGCAGACGACAGCCGGCGCCGCATTTAATAGGTAAAGTACAACGCTGAAAGGCAGAGATATATGAAAAAACTGCTCAAACACTTCCAGAATAAGCAACGTAAGACCGGTAAAGCCGCCCGGCACAAGCCCGCCCGCATACACAAACGTATTAATGTTAAACGCCATCAGCGCGGCGCCGACAACGACCAATGCCGTCCGTTTTGCCAGATGTATCGTAGACTTGCGCAACGGAGCGAACGCCGTGAGTTGAGTGGACGCCCCCTTCCCATCAATCGTGGCGGATGACTCGGCATTCGCCATTTTTTTGTTTTCTTCACCATTATGCATTATTTTCCACCTGATCGCTTTATTGGAATGCGGGCGCGACGCCCGCGCCATCCTCAACAGATGCGCTCTTTTCCTTGCGGAGCGAAGCTGGCAAGCGATGCGCCAATTGGCCGCCGCCTTGCGCCGCTCTGCGCTGTCTTGCGCGCATTTCCATCTGGGATGGAGTTTTTTAACTATACCATAAAGTGTTGAAGCGTGTTAAGTAAGGAATTTGAAGGTATAAAACCGTGTGTTTTATACGCAAAATGGAGAAAATTCGTAAAAAAAATGAAATAGAAGGCTTGCAAAAAAAATCTAGTAATGGTATATTTATAACATAAGGGACAAAATAAAAGACCTTTGGTCTTAATCCCTGCCGGCTGCACGGATGCTACCGGCATATTTTTTCAGGGAGGATGACTATGATCATCAACCACAATTTAAGCGCTCAGTTTGCTGATCGCTCTTTGGGTGTTACCCAAACTTCCATTAACAAAAACATCGAGAAACTTTCTTCCGGTCTTCGCATTAACCGCGCTGGCGATGATGCTTCCGGTCTCGCTGTTTCTGAAAAACTCCGCAGCCAGATTCGTGGTTTGAACCGCGCATCCGCAAACGCCTTGGACGGCATTTCCTTCATCCAGACGACTGAAGGTTATCTGCAGGAAACCCAAGACATTGTCCAGCGCCTCCGCGAACTTGCGGTGCAGAGCGCCAACGGCATTTACACCGAAGATGACCGCGAGCAGATTCAGGTTGAAGTTTCCCAGCTTGTTGATGAAGTGAACCGCATCGCTTCCCACGCCCAGTTCAACGGTTTGAATATGCTTACCGGACGCTATGCCCAAGAGGGTGGTGACCAAGCTCTGTATCTTCATATTGGAGCTAACATAGATCAACGTGAGCAGGTATTTATTGGTGAAATAACCGCAAATTCTCTTGGCATTGGCGGCGATCAGGGGCCAATCTCCCTCCAGAGCGCGGATGACGCAAACAACGCTATCGGTACCTTTGACGACGCCCTCAAGATCATCAGCAAACAACGGGCCGATCTCGGCGCATACCAGAATCGTCTGGAACATGCTATTCGCGGCATTGACATTGGCGCGGAAAACCTTCAGGCTTCCGAATCCCGCATCCGCGACACCAACATTGCCGCGGAAACTGTCGCTTACACCAAGAATCAGATTTTGTCCCAGTCTGGCGTCGCATTGCTTGCCCAAGCGAACCAGAGGTCGCAGTCTGTTCTTTCACTGCTTCAGTAGCCGGGCGGCGTAATCCCCGCGTGGTTCCGTCTTCAAGGCGGAGCCGCGTGGTCTACATGAGGAGTGTATGCAATGTGTGAGGGATCGCTTGTCAAGTGAAGAGCGAGTGGCGTGAACCGGTCGTTATTCGATCAGTTAAAAGCTGATGGGCTAGGTGTTATAACCTTTTAGCCAAGTAAAAATTGACAGGCGATCCTTTTGTTATTGCTGGGGGGAAAAGATGATAATAAATCATAATTTAAGCGCTCAATTCGCCGACCGCTCATTAGGTATTGTACAAGATCGGATAACCGGCAATATTGAGAAACTTAGTTCGGGAGAGCGGATAAACAAAGCCGCCGATGACGCATCGGGGCTTGCGGTTTCCGAGAAACTCCGAAGTCAGATACGCGGACTGAATCAGGCCGATAGAAATATCCAGAATGGCGTGTCTTTTATCCAGACAACCGAGGGCTATCTTCAGGAAACAGGAGATATCTTACAGCGGTTGAGAGAGCTTTCCGTACAGGCGGCGAACGGCATTTACACCGAAGAAGACCGTGAGCAGATTCAAGTTGAAGTTTCCCAGCTTGTTGACGAAGTGAACCGGATCGCGTCTCATGCCCAATTTAATGGGATGGCGCTTTTAACTGGCGCATTTGGCAGAGAATCGTCAACAGTTATGCAGATTCAAGTTGGCGCCAATGAAAACCAGAACGAGCGTTTCTATGTGGAAAACATGAACGCGGAAGCGCTAGGTATTGAAGGTCTTACGCTTACATCCGCCGATGAAGCGAATGACGCTATTAAAATGCTGGACGATGCTTTGCATATAGTTTCCAAACAACGCGCCGATCTGGGAGGATTTCAAAACAGACTTGAGATGGCTTCCGGTGGCGTTCAAATTGGGGCGGAAAACTTGCAAAGCGCGGAATCACGTATACGGGATACCAATATCGCCGCTGAAACCGTGTTGTACACCAAG
>JAIRLZ010000183.1 GCA_031259035.1 Treponema sp.
AAATCGGCGGGCGTTTTGATTTCACGCGCGCGCCGTATAATCCCGAGTTCGATACATTTCCGCTCGCAATCCTCTCCGAGCGGCGGCGGCAACTGGGCTGTCGACGGCATACTACAAACTTCCGGTGTTTTTTACAGTATATCAATAAATCAAAGGTTTGTCAAATCTAAGTTAGTGCGTATGGGGTACCGCCCCCGCGCTTGAATGGGTGGCGTTTATGTCCGCCGATGAAGCCATATGGAAAAACCCTTGCCGACGCATTACAGACGCTTCTATTTGAATAGTTTCATCAGTATTGACAGTATTTCTCACAATCGTGATATGTTTTATGATTTGTATGACGTGATTGACGACGGGTTACATTATAAGGTTATCCACGTTGCACAGTCCTCAAGACATGCCTGTCTGGGTGTTAACCCATAACTTCACCCGAAATTACCCTGCCTAATCGGGAAAATTAACGTAATTCCTTATGCGCTGGACTTTACACGAAAAGATGCCTGTCTTATAGACAGTATATTTATCCCTAAACAACAGAGGCGAACCCTCCAAAAAAGAAGCGGGAGGGGAAAATGAAACAGAAACATTCATGGGAAATAACGGACGCATTTTGGGAGAAAGCGGCGCCCTTGCCGCTCCCCCGGACAGCTCCGGTCATGCCAATCCGCCGACTCCGGTATCGGGCCATGTTCCAGGCCGCCAGTTCCAGACAGGCCGAGTCCAGATCAGCCGGGGCCTTTCCCGGTCTATAGCCCGCCCGGTACACGGCCTTGAACGCCGTCAGCCCCGGAAGCCGCCCCAATACGGGAGAAAGGCGCAGTTCATGGGGTATGTCCTGCTGTTCTTGAATTTCCGGGCAAAGGCAGTAGAATTCCGGCTCTACCAGTTCCGGCTCAACAGCGTTGTAATAGGAGTAGACCGCTAACACTTCCCGCACTGGGTATTCCCGCAGAGGCAGGAACAGATCGCCGTCAGGCTCAATGCACTCAAGATGTTTCTTCATAAAGAAACGCCGTTTGCAGTATTGCTCAATGGTGAAAGTTGCCGTGGTAAGGCAGAAGGCCGCCATGGATGGCGGCTGGAATAGATGCGTTAAGTTTTCGCTTTGCGAAAACTCACAGCCTTGATTTCGCATGGATGCGAAATCAAGGCAATCCTCCCGGTCATCAATGCTCAAAATGGCCTTGAAGTCGGCCAGAGGAATTAAAGAGTGTAAGGGTTTCTGTACCCTAGTTTCGCTATCCATAGGTACAAAGTAAAGGGTTTATTTTATTATAGAAAGAAATTAGAGGTTTTCCGTAAATTGGAGAAAAAGTTGAGGAATCTTGGCAAGGTGAGGAAATTTAGGGTTCTTTATGGCGAGGAATTGAGCCGGTATTCAAGTCCTGGCTCTATTCGCCAGTCTATGCCTACAATTTTTTGTTCCATGATTTTTTACAAAATTCATCCCCATTCCGCTTCCAGCCTGCCGAGAATCTCCGTCCTTTCTTCCCTGTCCTCTGGTCGGCAGTTTCATGAGGTACAAACACCGAGACCGCTTTTAGGACAAGAAAAAGGAACCACACAAACCTGATGGATTCAGGAACGGTGATTCTTTTCTTGCTATGGGCTTCACTCCGATTTCTTTACAATAGACAGCCAATCGTCGTAGTTGTCCTGTTTCATTCGCCCTACGTGGAGCGGATGGATGATTTTCGAGTTTGGGCATATACTGCGAAGCGTTCCGACTGACTTCTCTATGCCCACACCCCCAGACGTAGCGAAAGGTATTATGGCCTTGCCGCTCAAGTCAGTGCTTTGTAAAAACGCCTTGAAAAACGGCGGTATGTCCCCGCCCCAGAGCGGATACCCAATTAACACGATGTCGTGCACTTTCAGGTTTGGGACGGCGGTACGGGTTTTCGGTGTAACGCCTTTCGCGCTTTCCCACAAGAAGCGGATTACAGCGGATATGTAGTTGCCGTAGGGATTCTCAGGCTCCACCTTGAGTAAGTTACAACCAAGGTCGGCTTGAATCCGCGTTGCCAGTTTTTCGGTCGTTCCGCTTTTTGAGTAATACAGAATCATCGGACTCATTGCGATTTTCCTCCTAATTTTTGGTATAACGTACTTTCCAGCCTTCCTTTGCCGTCTTGTCCCTCATAAAACAAAACATCTCAAAAAATGTCCAGAACGGAACAAAACACAGCGTTTTGTTCCGTTCTGGATACATTAACGCATTGACGAATAAGTTGGTTTCCCCCTACCGCCAAACTCCATCCAAAAGGCGGAACATTATTTTTGTCATCTCACTGATGGGTATGTCCATATCGTTCTTGAGCCAATCCTGCAAGAGGGCGATAGTACCATGAACAAAAAAGACGGAATAAGCGCGTTCCGTCTTTTCGTCAACCGGTTCCTTGAAAATACGTTTTATCGCTTTTTTTCCGTTGTTGACAAACTTCGCTACAAATCTTTTCTGAAAGCTAATGTCGCCATTCTCACTTAACAATACCTGAATTGAATCTTTGTTTTGGGCAATATAGTCCGCCATTTTCTCGCCGTGAGCCATCACTTCCCGCTGGCTGGGTTTGACATCAAACGGGAACTCGTGCATTTCCTCAAAATGCGCAAACGTTTCATCCTGAATGTTTTTGAGAAGGTCGTATTGGTCGTTGTAATGGGCGTAAAACGTCGTGCGCCCAATGTCGGCGAGATCGCAAATCTCCTTGATGGTAATCTGCGTAATTGGTTTTTTCCGCATGAGTTCGATCAAACTGTCCCGCAATACCTTCTTGGTATAGCGTACTTTTCTGCCTTCTTTTACCGTCTTGCTCTCCATAGCATGAAACATCTCTAAAAAATTGTCTGGAAACGGAACAAAACACAATGTTCCGTTCCGTTCTGTATATATTAAACCGGATTGCGCTTCCTGTTCTGTTCATAGAGTACCATATTCTAGGTATAAGGTCAAGCGCCCTTTAGGGGGCTTGCCAAAAACTAATGGCCGGGCCGCCTGTGGGGGACCCGGCGAAGGAGCACTTCTTACATGGAGAAATTTTTCAAGCGCCCTTGGGTGGTGGTGGGCGCCATTGCCGTCATTACCGCATTTTTTGCACTTCAACTTCCAAGGGTAGAACTGGACAATGACGCAACCGGCTTCATTCCCGAAGACAACGAGGCGTATCTTATCTCCGAACATCTTGAGGAAGTCTACGGCGAGGATGAGGGTGTCGTCATGTTCGTTGGCCTTGAGCGGAAACAAGGGACAGTGTTTGACCAGGCGTTTCTTTCACGGCTGCGGGAGTTTACCGATGCGGTTGAAGACATCTCAATCGTCGAAGAAGCGGCGTCAATACTGACCATGCCGTACATCACCGGAAAAGATGACAGTATTATCGTCGCCGACCTCGTTGATGATGATTTCACGGGAACGCCTGCGGAAATCGCGGAACTCAAACGGCGCCTTTCATCATGGGATTTATACAAAGGACAACTAGTCTCTGATAATTTTTCCGCTACGCAGGTCATCATTAACCTCAACATTGCGACAGAAGATTTAATGCGGGACGATGTGAACGCGGATGTTGCGAATATCCGCAAGACAGCAAACACGATGTTTGACGGTCTCGCCACGGTCTACCTTGCCGGACAGCCGGTGATGACCGATACCACAAACAACGCGATGATGACCGACCTTACCGTGCTGATACCGCTGGTGCTCGTGGTAATTCTCGCGGTACTGCTCTTTTCATTCCGCCGCTGGACGTTTGTCGCGTTGCCTCTCCTCACGGTGGTTGTCGCCGTCATCTGGGCAATGGGCGCGATGCCGCTTCTTGGTTTCAAGATGTCGTTCATGATGGTCATCTTGCCCATTATTCTTATCGCTGTGGGGAGCGCCTACAGTATTCATGTTGTATCACATTACCTTGACGCCGTAAAAGGTCAAACACTCTCCAGAGACGAACACAGGGAATTTGTTTTCTCTGTGCTGCGAAAAGTACTCAAACCGGTACTGCTCGCCGCGCTCACGACCATGGCCGGCTTCGTCTCGTTTTGTTTTACATATCTCGTCCCTATGCGCTCATTTGGGTACTTTTCCTGTTTCGGCGTCGCTGTCGCTCTCCTCGCCGCGATAACGCTTATTCCCGCGCTGCTTCTCATTCGTGGACCGGAAAAAGAAAGAGTGGTGAAGAAAGCGAAAGAGAAAAAACTCTCGCGTCTGGACACCGCGTTAGGAGACATATTTACTGCTATAGCAGGTAAAAAAGCGGCGGTACTGGCAATAACCGCGGTAGTTCTTGCCGTTTCGATTTACGGTCTTTCAAAGGTTGTTGTTGACAGCTCAATGGTCGAGTTCTTTAGTGACGACTCCGACATCAGCCGCAGCGACCGGTTTATCCGCGAGTATTTCGGCGGCTCAACGCAGCTCACCTTGTCTGTGGAAGCTGACACGACAGAAGCCCTGCTCAATCCGCGTACGCTTACCGCGCTTGACGATCTCGCCGTCTACCTCACCGAGCGCGTCCCTCATGTCGGCAAAGTAGCAGGTTTTACAGATATGATTAAGCGCATGAACCAACTGTTCAACCGCTAATGGAAACCGCCTCCGCGAATCAGTCGAACATGAACGCGAGCGACCTTGTACGGGAACTTGCGCGAATCACCAATTATGAGGGAAGCGCGTATTACGAAATACC
>JAIRLZ010000210.1 GCA_031259035.1 Treponema sp.
AAAACAATAGTCTTTTCAGCCATTTTATGCTCCCTTTGTTCAATTTATTTCATTATTATATTGATTTTTCCATATTGTCAAGCCTTTTTCTTAGAATATTCCCAACCAATTTTAGCCGCCATTTCGCATAACTATCTTTATCCGCAACTACCGCCCATTGCAGTACATGTATTCAACCCAGTGCGGTTTCGCACAGCTCCATTATCTCATTCCATTGCGGCCAGCGCAACGCGCTCCGCTGGCGCCCTGTTTTTGTTCGCCGAAAGCAACCCCGCTCCGGTCTCAAGCCATTAAATAAAATAGGTAATCCCCCGGCTTTGCCGGGGGACTCACAGAGTTTGACAATTTCGGGAGTATAAAATAACCTCCTGTCCAGTGAACCTGCTCAAAGTTCAAGGGCAGGAGGTACAAATGCAAGAGATGAATAGTCTAACACATAGTGTGTGGACATGCAAGTATCATGTGGTATGGATACCAAAACACCGTAAGAAGAAACTATACGGTGATATAGCAAAATATTTGGGGGAAACATTCCACGAGTTAGCCAGGCAGCGGGAGAGCCTGATAGTGGAAGGGCATATATGCCCGGACCATATCCATATGCTGATAGAGATACCGCCGAAGCACTCGGTAGCCCAAGTGGTAGGATACATCAGGGGGAAAAGTGCAATACATATAGCCCGGACCTATATGAGAAGGAAGCGAAACTTCACTGGAGAGAACTTCTGGGCGAAAGGCTATTATGTGTCAACAGTGGGCCGGGACGAGGAAAGCATCAAAAAGTATATCCGGAAACAGGAAGTGGAAGACAAACGACTGGATCAGTTGGAACTGTTCAAGGATAACTAACAACGACAGCCGCCCTTAGGCGGCTCATGAATCAACCGCTTTGAGCGGTTCACAAAAACAAGCCGCCGGTTTTACCGGCGGTATTTGACTAAAAAGCCTCCCCGCCGCGCACCTTAGAGTTGTTCAGAAACCTCAGTTTCTGAACAACAACCATTAGAAAAACGCAGTTTAACAACCAACCGGCTTGTTAAACAAGTCCATTACATCGACTCCTTGAGGAAGACATGGGTCAACTGAAGCCCACTCTTGTTGTCGTAGTACACATTGCGCTGATCCCAGCGATTGTTCAGCGCGAAGAATCCCCGGACGCGCGCCAGATAAATCAGCGGGCATTGCTCCAGAATGATGCGCTGGTATTCATCCCAAAACACCTTCGCCTTTATCGGGTCGACCGTATAGGCGCCTTCGTTGTAGAGGTAGTCGATGCGCGCCTCCCAGTCCGTGGCCGGACTTTCCTGCTGGGGATACCACATGTGGAAGTTCCCGCTTGAAGCCCAGACATTGCTCCCCTGGGAGGGGAAGGTGTTGGACCCGGAAAGCAGCATGAGCAGGGATTCCCAGTCCCATGTTGTAAAAAGCTGTTCCACGAGTTTCTGGAAATCTATCACCCTGATGTTTGCCTTGATTCCTACCCGCCCCAGTTCGTCGGCGATTATGGAAGCGATATCGCTGTAGACCGTGCTGTCGGACTGTATGGCCAGATTGAATTCGACGGCTCTGCCCTGACTGTCCCGCATGACGCCGGAAGCGTCCCTTGTCATGCCGATGGAGGACAGCAGTTGTACCGCCCGGTCCGGATCGTATTCGTAGCGCAGCCGGATATTCTCGTCGTAATAGCGATTGGTTTCCGGGAAGAAGTGCAGCTTGGGCATGGCAAGCCCCCGGAACACCTGGTTGATGATCCGCTCGCGGTTTAAGAGGCGGCTCATGGCCTGGCGGAATTCCGTTTTGGTAAACCAGTCGTAGAAGGGTTTGTCTTTATTTTTGGGATTCTGGTTAAATGTCCAGAAATTGGCGTTCTGGGAGCCTTCGTTGTTGTACACGGTATATTCGTCCCTCTGCTGGTTGCTTGCCAGTTCGTCAAGGTCCTCGGGACGGGAAACGTAGGACTCGATCTCTCCTTCCCTGAAAAGCAGATACTCCGTATTTTCGTCCGGAATAATCCGCAGAACTTCTTCTTCCGGGTATGGGAGGGAAACGCCGACGGCGTCTTTTTCCCAGTAGGTGGGATTCCGTTTGTATACCAAACGCTGCCCTGCCGTGTATTCGGCCAGGTAATACTTCCCGCAGGATGGGATGAGTTTCGGGTCCGTGTTGACGCCGTAGATGTCCATGACCCCCTGTACCCCGTTTTGTTTTTTTGCATCTTCGTACCCGTAGCGGGGCATGACATTCATGTTGGTCGCGAGGAGGGGTTCCGCCACGATTCGGGGAAAATGGAACACAAAGCGCAGATCGTCTATCTTTTCAACATCCACATGGGACTCGCTTCCGTCCGCCATTTCCAAAAATTGCTGGTAGTACCCCGAACTCTGGAACCGCGGATCTCCGCGAATCTCGTTGTACCAGAAGATGATATCGTCGCTTGTAACCTTGATTTTTCTGTCGGATTCGTACCATGTCCAGTAGAGATCGTCCCGCAGCGTGTAGATCACGTCAAGAGTGTCCTCCGCTTCATTTGTGCGGATCTCAAAAGACGCGGCGCGTGGTTCCCATTCCCGGGTCAAGTTGTCGTAATCCACCAGATAGTCAATCATATAGCTGGTTACGGCGCCCGTCACGTTGTCCTGTTCGGCGATCAAAAGGTTAAAGCTCTTGGGATCCTGACTTATCACACCCTTCCATGTTCCGCCGGTTTTTCCTGGCGCAAAGTCTTCCCCGTTCCAGGGTTTGGAGACGGTCTTCTCGATGATCTCATTTATCCCGCGCAACTCAAGGGACGCCAGATCTTCCGGGGAAAGCTCGCTTTCCTTTGAACACGCGGAAAAGGCGAGCGCCACGATTAAAGGCAAAAGGAAGAGCTTTTTCAAAATGCGCCTTGTAGGGCCGACGTATGTTGAAAAAGTCACTTTAGATGTACGTGAAAATTCGAAAACTTCAGTTTCCGCGCATTCAAGGGGATACGCGCCCGGCAGAATCTCACTTTCCCCGGGGAGAACCGCCGCTTCGCAGGTTTCCTTTATGCAGCCGTTCCGGGTGAAAGCCGTAGGTTTTCGCCCGTATTCACTGGTCTTTTTCATTGTAAGCCCCAGCTTTTGACCGGGTTCCCCGTTGATTGCCGGCGTCCGCGCGCCCATATCAGCCGGCGCGCTCGCCATTGACCGCCGCGCCTGATCTTTGCTATGTACCACCGTGATTTCCGTATGCGCTTCGCTCATACATGCCTCCATGCTCCAAGTATAGCGAAAAAATCAGGGATAGGGAAGCCTTCTCCCGCCTCCATGATAAAAGACAATGGGTTTTTGCAAAATATCATGGCTTCTTTGTTCTTTCAAAACCGCCGGCATTGGCCCATCTTCATCAGGTGATTGGGAGTCCCCCGGCCATGCGTAGAGACTTTTCCAAAACAGCCGGTACTTTTTTCTTGACAAAACATCATAAAAGGATTGTACTGTACTAGGAGCCTTTCTCAAAACTAACTCGCGCGTAGTTCGCATTTTGGGAAAAGCTCACAGTAAAGGAGGTTCTTCCGTGTTAGCCCAGACCATGAGCCAGCGGCAAGATTTACGGCTTACTACACAGCTTGTTACGGCGATTAACCTTATGGAGATTCCAGCGCTTGATCTGAGGGAAAGGATAGCGGAAGAGCTTGAACGAAATCCAGCGCTTGAGATTCAAGAGGAGTCGTCAGGCATTTCCTTTGAAGACGCGCCGTCGGCGCGGGAAGAAGACGCGTACTTTGAGACGACCTCGGATCCGGGTTTTATCTACGAAGACGGCGAAGAAGCGTCCGACCGCCAGCTCAAATTTATTGAAAGCGCGCTTACCAGACCGGAAAGTCTGCAAGAGCATCTGCTGTGGCAGTTGCAAGTTGAGCCGCTGGATGAAAAGACCCGCTCTCTGTGCGAAACGCTTATCCAGAACCTTGATGAAAACGGCTTCCATGTAGTGAGCGTAGACGAATTGCTCAAAGGTGAAAAAAATGACTGTATTCAAAACGCCTTGCATATTGTCCAATCGTTTGATCCCGCAGGCGTCTGTACCTCGAATTATGAAGAATCGCTGCGTACGCAAATACGGCTTCTGCCCGATGCGCCGGAAGGCGCGGAAGAAGCGCTTGACTGCCTTGACTTGCTGCAAAAAGGGAAATTCGCCGTTGCAGCGAAGAAAATAAACCGCACGGAAGATGAAGTCCGCTCGTTTTTCGTATGCATCAAGGAATTAAACCCCTTTCCCGGACGCCTTTTTTCATCAAAAAGCGTCCGTTTTGTCGTACCCGATGTAAAAGTCGTCAAAAAAGAAGGAGAATTTATCATCATCCTTAATGACGAGGAGATTCCGGCGCTTGGCGTCAGTCATTTCTTTAAGAAAATAGCTGAAGAAAAATCAGACAAAAAGGCGCGGCGTTTTGCAAGGGAAAGCGTTAGGGAAGCTCTGTGGTTTATCAACGCCATCAATGAACGGAATCAGACCCTGCTTAACGTTTCCAGGGCAATCGTCAACCATCAGACGCAATTTTTCGAGAAGGGTCCGGGCAATCTCGCACCCTTGACCCAGCAAACCATAGCCGATGAGCTTGACATCCACGAATCCACCGTGTCCCGCATAGCAAACGGGAAGTACATGCAGACCGAGTGGGGCGCCTTCAGCATAAAGTACTTCTTCACCAACGCCGCAAGCCGCTATGGCGCGAAAGCCTCGCCGTTTTCCAAGGAAAGTGTAAAGGCGAAGATCAGGGAAATCATCATCAACGACAAGGGGCGCCTTTCGGATCAGCGCATAGCGGACAAGCTCAACGAACAAGGCGTCACTGTGGCGCGTCGTACGGTGGCGAAATACCGGCAGGAACTGGATATGGGATCGTCGTTTGCCAGATAGCCCGCGCCCCACGCGCGGCGTCATTTCAACAGTATTGGGATTCGGCCCGTAAGGGCTTGATATATTTTTCTTGGAGGTATCTATGAATACAGAAATTAAAGCCGTTCACTTCACATTGAGAGACGACACGAGAGAGTATGTTGAAAAAAAACTCTCCCGTATTCACAATGCGGAGAACATGATCATCGATTTGCTCATCACCATGACGCGCGAGAAAGAATTTGCAGCCGAAGCTACGGTTAATTTTCGCTGGGGTTTATCGATTCATGTAAAAGAAACAGATTTTGATCTCCATGCCGCCATTGACAAAATGCTTGATGTCCTTGATGAGAAAATAATTAAGGAAAAAGAAAAGTTTAAGGAAAAAAGATGACGTTTCCCGCGGTGAAAAAGAGGCCGGCGGCAGGTTAATGCGCCAATGGGCGCTGGCCTAACGCGAAAATCCCTCTTTTTCTGGAGACGAAAAGTCGTACACCGCGTTTGCCGGTTGCGCCATCAATTAGAAGCCCGCCCGCTTGGCGGGCTTCTAATCGGGATTAAGCCCCCTCATATCATCATAAGGGAACCTCTGGAAACCCCGGTTGGGTTTCCAGAGGTTCCCTTAAAGAGGATCTAGGAGTTTGTTGCGCTTCGCGCCTCAAATCGGAGAAAACGCGCGTTTTCTTCCGCTCAAACTCCGTCGAACCGAAGGTTCGCAAACCGAAGGTTCGCGGCAGCCCATAAAAGATCGCTCTTGTACGGCGGCGTCAAGTCCGCCGCGCCACGAATAACGGGAACGCCATGAAACCCGTCGTACAAAGCTGATGCGCTCTTTTCACGGCGCGTCTCATGGTGTTACATCGTGTTAGAACAGCGAGTCCGGCACACCCGGAACCGCATAGAATGTATCCGCGACCAATGCATTCACATCAACATCAGTCTTAACCAGACCAATCTCCTGCAACTCACGCGCATTGCGTTCAATAGCGGTGCGAGCCTGGCTTACCGAAGCCTTGTAGTTGTACGTCTTGAGCACTTGGGCGTTGACCTCAGGATCGCCGGCAATGTATTTATTCTCCGCCAAAATTCTCGTGGTCTCGTCGGGGTTTTCCTGCACCCACTTCGCGGCTTTCTGGATGGCGCGGAGAAACTTCGCCGCCGCTTCCGGGTGGGCGGCGACGGTCGCCGAGCGGAACGGGGTTACGCAGCAAAATTCATTTTCCAAGCCATGACCTGTGGCGTTGTTGATGACCACACGGGCTTTGCCTTCGTTCTCAATAATTGTGGCCGTAGGATCTCCCGAACCAATGGCGTCAACTAGACCGCGTTCCAACGCCAAGGGAAGCTCCGCGCTGGGATAAATGATCCATTCTATATCCGCGTCGTCTCCCTCCACTTTCAAGCCTTCAGCCGCAAGCACTCGCGAAGGAATCACCTTGACGCTTGAATTCAGACTTGGTACGCCTATTTTCTTTTTAACGCCGTTTACCGGAGCAAAGTCCGTCGGCGTTTTGATGGGCGAGTCAGGACGCACCAATGTCTTGACGCAGCCGGTGTGCAGGGCGAGCGGTATCTTCACATCCAGACCATTGGCAATGGGCTGAATCAGCGTGGCCAAGAGGTTGTTGGTCACGTCGATTTGTCCTGTGGTCAACAGATTCATGGCCGTTCCCGGTTCCAGATTGACCCACTCGTACTTGAGTCCCTCCGCTTCATAAAACCCTTTGGCAATTGCGATATAGAACGGCGCTTCACAAAGCCCGCCCTCAACCGGATAGCCGATTTTAAGGACATAGTCCCCACCAGCAGACGCCGACGCGTCATCTCTGTTTGCGCGGGCAAACACAAAAGAAACCGTGAGGCAAAGCGCCAACACTGTTAAAACTATTTTCTTCATATTTCACTCCTTTTATGAAGAATAGTAGTATGAGGAGCCAACGGCTCCTGTTTTTCTTTCCCAAAGGAAAGCGCAAACCCTATTTTATTCGCAGTGGGGTCTCATACCCCGCCCTTTGGTCGGTTAGAATGAGCGCCGCCAACAAAAAATGGCGGCAGACGGGTTTGCGGAGCAAACCATCACCGTTACATAATTTCCTTACAGTCGAACCGAAGGTTCGCAAACCGAAGATTCGCCGAACCTCGCAAGCAATGCGACGCTTAGGAACTGTTCAGAAATAACATGACCGTTTGGTCATGTTATTTCCTAATTGCGTAAGCAATTAAAACAAAATGCTGTGCATTTTGTTTATGAACAGTTCCTTACAAGATACCCCGCCCTTGGGCGGGGAAGTTCATTCGCGCCCTTCCCTGTGAAGACGTCTTCCGCCTACAGATTATATTCCAACTCTACGCGGGTTCCGGCAAAATGCAGAATCCTCAAGATTTCTGCCCGCAGCTCCAAGAATTCCGGATCGTCCCGCCGCCGGGGATGTCCGATTCCCACCGTAATGACGTTTTCGATCTTGGCGGGACGCGCTGACATCACCACAATCCGTTCAGCCATATAGATGGCTTCATCTACATCGTGGGTGACCATCACCATAGTCATGCGCCGCTCCCTCCAGATTTTCAGGATTTCATCCTGCATATTCATCCGTGTAAAGGCGTCCAACGCTCCCAGCGGCTCGTCCAGAAGCAGAACTTTTGGGTGATTGGCCAGCGCCCGCGCCAGCGCCGCCCTCTGCGCCATGCCGCCGGAAAGATGATGAGGATAGGATTTCTCGAATCCTTCCAGTCCCACGAGTTTGAAAAAATCAGGAATAGCGCGTTTTTCTTCTTTATATACGTTGCGTGAGCGCAACCCATACGCGATGTTTTCATAAATGGTCATCCACGGGAACAGGGTGGGATCCTGAAAGACCAATCCCCGCTCAAAACCGGGGCGCGTAATCCGCTCGCCGTCCAACGTTACAACGCCGCTGTCGGCCTGAGTCAGTCCCGCGATAATTCTGAGCAGGGTTGATTTGCCGCATCCCGACGGCCCGATGAGCGAGATGAACTCCCCGGGTTCAAACCGCAAGTCCACATTGTTCAGCGCCAATAGCTCTCCGGTTTCCCCTTGAGGAAAACTCTTGCGGACATTCTGTATTACTATTAAGCCTTGTTTCTTCAATGGCATTCCCCCATTCACCATCTGATTGTTCCTTTTTGCCAACTTAGAACACGGTTGCGGATTTTGAATTGCAGGCTGATGAGAAATGAAAACGTCACGGCGATCACAATAAGCGCCGCATACACGTTGGCGTAGGCCAATGTCTCCCGCTGCCAGTTGATGTACCATCCAATGCCGAATTTGCACCCGATCATTTCCGCCGCCATAAGCGTCAAAAAGCACGAGGACGTCCCATTAAAAAGACCGGCAAAAACATTCGGCATGGCGCCAGGAAGCGCCACTGAAAAAATATTCCGCGCGGTGTTCGCTCCCAAGGTGCTGGAAACCTCATAGTAGTTTTTATGCACGTTCATAATCCCGGAGCTGGTAAGCACTGTCGTGGGAAACCAGACGCCTAACGCAATGAGAAATAAACTCGCGCT
The DNA here is from genome assembly GCA_031259035.1 of Treponema sp. GTDB lineage: Bacteria > Spirochaetota > Spirochaetia > Treponematales > Breznakiellaceae > JAIRKH01. The sequence goes on from JAIRLZ010000210.1 coordinate 8,401, forward strand.
GGCCGGCTTCAAGAAGATGACCAAAGCGATGGGAATCCATGCGGTGGACGGGATGGGACCCACAATACGGATAAAAGGCATGATCCAATAGTTGAACCGCTGACTCCAGCCTATAAGCGTACCGGTGAACACTCCCAAAATGGCGCCCAGGAAAAAACCTCCCAACAGCAGCCGCATGGAATACACCAGGCATCGCAGCAAGAAAAACCAATCTTCCACAAACACGCCGATAATCCGTTCAGGCGCCGGAAAGTAGAGGCTGGGAAGAAGGTTGAATTTCAGGCTTATCAGGTTGTACAATCCCAAAAACAGAAAGCCGACGGCCAAAAAAGAACTTTTAAAAACCAGTTTTTCCCGCGCCTTTTGATTAAAAATAGCCGCGACCGCCCAAGCGATGAAAACGCCGATGAGTATGTACAAAAGCCTCGTAAAATACGGCAGAATCTTCACCCGGTAGCCGTAGTAGGCGGGAAGCAGTATATGCGCCGCCAATACTGCGGCAAGCGCCAGAACGGGGAGAAAGACGCGCCATGTATATGGTTCAGCCTTAGCTGAACGCGCCGCTTTCGTGTTTATATTGCCGTCCGTCATAATGACAACCTCCGGTACTGAAATAAATGATATAATGAGACTGTTCCAAAACGCGCGTTAGGGCGTCAGTTTTTGAAACAGGCCTACAATACCTATAAATACTATGTAAATAGTATAAATTTATACTAACCTAGCAGATAAAAAAAAATTTGTCAAGATGGTTTTGAAAAAAATTTAACGTGGACATATCAGGGATCATGGTGAAAAACGGGAGAAAACGGGGGAACACACGCCTGTGGGCGTTGCCAACGCAAGCGCCGTCGAAGAATGGAGGGGCGTTGAAAGAGCGGTATGGATACTTGGAATGCGTGGACGCGCCGCGTAGACGCGACTCCTTCTCTAAAGGGCCGGTCAGCGCCCCGTATTCTTTTGCGGCGCCCCCTTGACTACGCCTCTCAAATAACGCACAATAATGGCATGTTTGAGCAAAGAAAATACGCGCGGTACCGAACCATTGCGCGGGCGCGTCTTCCCGGGGTCTTTGAAGGAGACGCTCTCTTGAAAGATCTGAATGTCACCGGCTGCAAGATTGAGGCGACCATCTTCATTGAGTTGACGGAGGGCGCCTCATACACCATTGAAGTGATGCCGGAAGCAATCTCTAAAATAAGCAAATTTGAAGTGCTAGGTGAAGCCCGGTGGATAAAAACGAATGGCGATTCGTACGAAGTGGGCTTTATGATCACGGCTTCTCCGGGTAAAAAAGAATTTCAACGGTACGTCGACTACCTCGCGTGGCGTTCTTCCGCTGTGTAATGGATGTTTCGCCGGTCAAGGGATGGGTGTATCAGCCGGTTCCCGGGTTTGAATCCCACCTTTTACAGGAGTTGTTCGAGGATGGCGCATCGCAACGGGTGGGACCGTTTTACCTATCCGAAACGCCGCCGTTTGTCCCGGACAGCGCGTCGCCGTTTGTTCCGCGGAATACGGTTTTCTGGTTCCAAAATTGCTGGCTTGAGCCGTTCCGGGCGGCGTTTGAGTCCATTTCCGAGGCTGCGTCCATTCTGCGCGGCATTCAGCGAAACTGGGCGTCCGCCCTGTTCACCCAATACCGGCGCGGCGCGCTCATCGCGGAAAAGCTGCCGCCCATAGCCGCAAAACGGCGCCCGTTTCCGTGGCGGGCGCCGGATTCGCCTATGGGCGCATGGACTCTGCTTGACGCGCATACCCTGCTCGCATCTCCCCATTGCGCGAGCCTCTTTCCCAATGGGACGCTCGAATTCGAAGAGGACAAGACGCGCCCGCCGAGCCGCGCCTATCTGAAATTGTGGGAGGCGTTTGTTCTAACCGGCGCAATGCCCGGCAAGCGTGATCGCTGCCTTGACGCGGGCGCGAGTCCGGGCGGCTGGACATGGGTTCTTGCGACATTAGGCGCGACAGTTGCGGCAATTGACCGCGTGTCCATTGACGGCGCGCTTCTCGCCCTGCCCAATGTCTCTTTTATAAAGCATGACGCCTTTACGGTGAAACCTGAAGCCATAGGACGCATTGACTGGCTATGTTGCGATGTGATCTGCTATCCTCCGCGTTTATATGAATGGATTGAGAAATGGCTGGCGTCGGGGTTGTGCAAAAATTTTGTTTGCACGATAAAAATGCAGGGTGAACCTGACTTTGAGACCACACGGCGTTTCGCCGCGATTCCAGGAAGCAGGGTGACGCACCTTCATCACAACAAACATGAGCTTACATGGATATATACGGCGGCGATTCCGGTGCAGGCGCCGCCAATTGGACGCCCAATACCTGAAAAAACTTAAACACGCCCGGCGGCGCGGCGATACGCATCGTCATACTGGGCAATCGCTTCGCACATTGACCAGTACAACCACGGACACAAGGAGACTGTCGTCATTAAGATCGTCCGCGCTTTTGCGGCGATAAACGCTTGTCGATTGTCCGCTTCTGTTTGAGGTTGAACAAAGGCCCGATGTCATAATTCAAGCCGTTGTTTTCGGGGATAGATCCCGGCCCGCCTGTCGCCGGGGCGGAGATTTTCTGTAGCCGAAGAGAGTTGTTTCAAAAACTGTTCATAGACAGCGGTATGGACGAACACCCGCTGTACGCCGCCGCAGGACTGCCCCGCGTTGGAAAATCCCGCGCCCTAATGGGCGGGCGCAAACTTGTTTGGGCGCTCTGCGGCGGGGAGGTTCATTTCCCGCGCTTATTCTCACTCATTTTCCTTGTACAACGATCTGCGACGCGAAACGTCCGTCACGGTACGCTCTTGAGAGGTTATTCTGATCGAGATGGCGTTCGCCCCGGTAGAAAAAGGCGTATTGGTACGTTCCCGGCGGAAAGCTCAATGTCAGTTCGTAATGTCCCGGGGTTTTCTCTTTCATCTCATACATGAAAGGATCCCAGTTGTTGAAACTGCCCGCCACATAGATCGTCTCATGGGGAAAAGCGTCAAACCTAAACGTCACCGCGCCAGCGGGGGCGTCCTGCGGGGTTAGGGGTCTTGAAACTTTCGGCATGGGCGCGATAGAGCGGGCCAAACCGGATTCATCAATCCGTTGATTGGGATTCGAAGGATCCGTAGTCCACAATCCATTGATGATCAAGCGGTATTCCACCGAATCAACTCCTTCCGGCGCCGTGTATACATAAAATAAAATTCCCGAATCCTTGTAGACTATGGGCGGCGACTGTTTGGCATCCGTTTCAGGCTGGGGATTTGGCGCGTCATCGGGAATCAGGAGTTTTCTGAACCAGTAGACTTTGGAAAAGCCCTCATGGGCAAACGCAATGCCTACTTTTTTATAAGTTGCGGGAGCCGTAAACAGGATGCCGTCATCCACCGCTTCAGGAGCGCCGGAATTCTTTAAATTCACCAAATGGTTTATAAATTGATACGATGTTGTATCAAGAGCGCCAATTGTGCCGATAATAAGAAGAAGAAGAAGTATAAAGATTACTTTTGATTTTGCTTTCATGGTTCTTTACAATTATCGGATAATATTGCAATATATTCAAGAAGCCGAAATGTAAATTCGGCAAGCCGGGGCGGACTTCGTAAAGATTCCTTCGGCGCCATTTCAGAGAGATGGATTAAACAACCTGTTTAAGGGAATAACGTGCCGTCATTAGATGATCTCGATAAATTTAGAGATTTATTTCGTAAGATAGGGAAAGAAGCGGAAGATTTGGCAGCAAAAGGCGTTCCCTTTGACGATCTTGATCTGCCTGATAACGGCAAGTCGTCTTCTCCCGCCGGGAACATAGCTATACAACGTGAAAATACCGCAGACGATGCATCTGTGGCGGAGCGGCTTGACGCCGCGCCGGATTTTGATCTTGACGATCTGTTTGAAAACGCTCCCCCGCTTGAGAAACCCGTAAAAACCGCGGAACATTCTGAAGCCGCGGCGGGCGGTGATCTTAATCTTGACGATTTGTTTGACGCGGGTGAATTCAATTCTTCCGTGTCAGCCAATGATCTTTCATTTGACGATCTGTTTGACGCGGACGCATCTGACGCGCCGTCTGATCTGCCGGACTTCAACGAAGACGCCACGCCTCTTCCGCCGCTGGACGGCGATTCGCTTGCAAGCCAAGAAGACGCCCCGCCGGACGGCCTTAACATCGACGATCTGCCGGACTTCAACGAGGACGCCCCGCCTCTTCCACCGCCGGACGGCGATTCGCTTGCAAGTCCAGATGCCCCGCCGGACGGCCTTAACATCGACGAGTTTCCAGACTTCAACAAGGACGCCACGCCTCTTCCGCCAGTGGACGGCGATGCGGGCGGGACGACGTCTGAGGCCGACGCGACGAATTTCGAGCAGCCCGATATTGCTATGCCGGAGGCGCTGATAACAGGCGAAGAAATTGAAGATTTTGTTGTGCCGGGTCTTGACGACATTCTGAATAAAAGCGCAGAACCTCTGCCCGGATTGTCCAAGAGTTCGGAGAATATTGAAGAAATCATATTAAGCGAAGAGGACTATGAACATGTCAAAAATGCCCTCGCTTCCTACCCGCTTAATCTGCGTATTGCCTGTGAGGAATTGATAGCGGAAGAAGCCGTGGCGCCGGACATGATGTCCAAGCTCATCACGCTGCTGATAGAAGAAGCGCACGCTCAGGAAGTCGCGGATTTAGCCGGAAAAATACAGGGACGCATTATCAATATTCCGAAAGGATTTGAAAAGAAAACCGGCGCCGATCTTGAAGCGGAAAAAAACAGTTTTAAATACATTTTTATCCATAAAGTTCTGCCTATCGCGGGGTTTGCCCTTTTCGGAATACTCGTAGCGCTGTCAATTGCCTATCTGGTATACAAGTTTATATATATTCCCCTGTACGCCGAGTCGATTTACAAGCAGGGGCATGTCCTTATTGACGAGGGAAAATACCCGGAAGCGAACAAAAAATTCACCGAAGCGTTAAAACTGCGCCGCGTCAAGAAATGGTTCTATAGATACGCCGAAGCCTTTGCCGGAAAGCGCCAGTACCTGTTTGCGGAAGAAAAATATGAAGCGTTGCTCAAGCATTACCCAAAAGAAAAACGGGCGGTATTGGATTATGCCGCGCTTGAAACGAATCAGTTGCAAAATTACGAAAAGGCGGACGGCATCCTTAGAAAATACATACTTAACTATACGGTTGACGATAAAGATGCGCTGCTTGCCGTTGGAGACAATGCCCTTGCATGGGGTGAAATCGATCCTTCAAAATACGATCTCGCGCGTGAAGCCTACGCCCGCTACATAGAAGCTCATGGACAGAACAATTCCGTACTTGAACGCATGTTGAAGTACTTTATCCGTACCGACAACCTCAAGGAAGCGCTGCCCTTACAGCGGTACTTCAGCGATCCCGAAATGGAGAAAAAGCGCCACATATCCGCGGAAACCTTTACGGAAATGAGCGGCTATCTCCTTGACAAGCAGTTTGAGGAGACGGACGGCGTTCCCGATGAATATGTTTCACAGATCACCGACGTACGCAACCTCCTGCTTAAAGCCGTTGAAAAAGGCCCCGCTATTCCCGAAGCGCACTACAATCTCTCCCGCTACTACCACTATTTTGACAATACCCGTGAGGAACGGAGCGCTCTGGAACACGCTCTTCCATTGTTTGACGCGGACAGCGGATCAAGCGCCAAACGCACGAAAATATGGCTTGACGCGGAACGCAGGTACGCCGAGGCGCTTATCGCCAACAAAGAATTTTTTGCCGCGGAAGAGCATCTGCAAAAGGGAATTGAACTCTATGAGGATGCGCTTTCTCATAATTTTATTCAGCCGGATCCCCAGTCCGCGCGGCTTTACGCGGATATGGGCGATCTTGAGTACTTTACCAAAGACGGCGACATGGACATGGCGTTGCGGTACTACGCCCGCGCCGAGCAAAACGGCTGGTCCCCGCCCGAAATGCAGTACCGCATGGGTTCCGCTCATTACCATTTGCGGCAATGGGCGCAGGCGCAGGAGCGGTTCACCGCCGCAACCGATATGGCGGCGCCCCCCAACAGGCGCATACTTAACGCGCTTGGAAATGTCGCCTATATTCGGGGTGATTTTTTCATGGCGCAAGCCCATTACTCGCGGTTGATCGATATGCTGAACGCCGATAAAAACCGCTTCTCCGATCTTTCTCCGCAGACGAGACCCGATCATTTCACTTTGGTTCAGCGGCTTATGATGGCCGAAAACAACATGGGCGTCACGTTGGAAACCCTCACCGCCC
>JAIRLZ010000253.1 GCA_031259035.1 Treponema sp.
AGAGAATCCCTCCCGTGAAATTTCACCGGCTCATAGCATAATCGTTGCCGCCGCAGGCAAGGTTTTTGCGGATTATGTAAAAAAAACAACCGGCGCCGCGCGGCCTGCGCTGATTGTGGGCATGGACTCGAGACCCACCGGCAAAAGCATCGCCGATGTGATGATGCGGTCGTTGACAACGGAGGGATGCGCCATCCGCTGGACGGGCGTTACGGCCGCCCCTGAAATAATGTCGTTTGCGAGAAGCGAAGGCGTTTCGGGCAAGGCGCGGGGGTTTGTTTATATTTCCGCAAGCCATAACCCAATTGGACACAATGGGCTTAAATTCGGATTGACAGACGGCGGGGTGCTTGCCGGTTCCGAGACAAAACTTCTTATTGAAGCGTTCCGTTCCTTTTTCTCCGAGTCCGGCAGGATAGAAAAGGCGCTGTCCCTCATCAACGGAGCTGACTACGCCCTGATTGACGCGGCCTACGGCGAATCGCCGCGTGTAAAACAGGAGGCGCTGTCCGCGTACCGTGAGTTTACGCGGGAAGTCGTGTCGGCTGTCGCGGACAGGGTGGAACAAGAGAAGCTGTTCGCGGACATTAAAAGAACAATACAGGATCATCCCATCGGCGTCATAGCGGACTTTAACGGTTCGGCGCGCGCTGTTTCCATTGACAGGGAATTCTTGCTCTCTCTCGGCGTGAAATTCGCCTGTATTAACGGTGAAGCCGGAAACATAGCGCACCGCATCGTGCCGGAAGGGGAATCGCTCGACTGCGCGGCTCAATTCTTGGAAGAACAACATTCCCGCGACCCGGCTTTTGTCATGGGCTACATGCCGGATTGCGACGGCGACCGCGGCAACATCGTGATTTGGGACGAAGCCTTGAAAAAGATCCGTCCTCTTGAGGCGCAGGAAGTTTTTGCGCTTGCCTGTGTCGCGGAGTTGTCCCATCTTGTATGGACCGGCTCGTTGCGGTGTGATGAAAACGGCAGGTTCCTTGATGATGTCGCCGTTGTGGTCAACGATCCCACATCGTTGCGTATTGATGTTATAGCCGAGGCGTTTGGCGCGAAAGTATTCCGCGCCGAAGTGGGGGAAGCGAATGTGGTGTCCCTTGCGCGGAAACTGCGCGGATTGGGCTGGACGGCGCGTATTTTGGGAGAAGGTTCCGCAGGCGGCAATATTACCCACCCATCCGCGGCGCGCGATCCCATCGACACGGTGTTTGCCCTGCTCAAAATGCTTGCCATACGAAGCGCCGGCGATAAAAAAGGGCTTTTTGAAATTTGGCGCGATCTTTCGGGGAATATCGCCTCGTACAAAGATGATTTCACCCTGTCGGACATTATCACGACCCTTCCGCCCTTTGTCAGCACCGGCAGCTATACGCCGGACGCGCTGCTCAAAGTGAAGTCCGCGGATCACGCCGGTTTAAAAGAAAGGTACCAGAAGATATTTTTGCGTGATTGGGAAAAAAAGAAAGAACATCTATACAAACAATACGGCATTGCCGCATGGGATGCGGCCTGTTATAATGGTATAGAAGAAAGGCTTGACATCAAGAATTTCGTCGAGGCTGGACGCGGTGGATTGAAGATACTCTTTGTTGACGATCAGGATGAACGTGTCGCTTCTCTTTGGATGCGCGGTTCCGGCACCGAGCCTGTGTTTCGGATCATGGCTGACGCTGAACGCTTCGACCTTGAGCGGGAATTGATTGCGTGGCAACGGGCAATGGTTGTTGAAGCCGACAATGAATAGGTAAATGAATAGGTATGCGCGTCCTGGTGGATGCGCGAGGAGAACGTATGGGTTTACGGGGTGAGATTTTTTCGACGCGGGTCCAGTTGCAGAACAGGACGTATTTTTTCAATGTAAAAGAAAACAGACTGGGCGACGTTTACCTTAACATTGTCGAGAGCAAGAACAAAGATGAAGGCGGCTTTGAACGGCAGTCTGTGGTGCTTTTCGCCGATGATCTTGGTCACTTTTTGAGCGGTTTTGAAGAAGCCCTGAAGATTATGGATAAAGCTGACCGTGAAAAAAAACGCGCGGCGCGAAGCGTGATACGCGGCGCCAGCCGGGGGGATTTCCGCAGCGACAACTATGACGACGCTGGCGGCTCGTCTTTTTCTAAAAAACGCCTTGTTGTGAAAAAAGTCAAAAGAGAAGAAAAAAAATCCGGCGCGCCCTGGGATGACGGTAAAAACGGTTCTTTTGACAGAACAAAGGGCGGCGTCAAAAGAAAAGTGAAAGCCGTGAAAAAAAGGTGAACTGGCGGGATCAAAAACCGCTTCTTTGGTTTGCGACACGTGGAAATAACGGCCAAATGGCAGGCTTTCTCTCAAATACACCTCTTGACAAAGAGAGCGATGGTATCGTAGACTGTATGCCTATTTTTGATTTCAACTAAAAGGTTATAGTATGAGAACGCTATTTGTGAAACCGGCTCAAATTGAGCGGAAATGGTTTGTTATTGACGCCGAAGGCAAGCATCTCGGCAGAATCGCCGTAAAAGCGGCGGCTATTGTACGGGGCAAGGAAAAACCCCTATTCGCGCCTCATCAAGAATGCGGCGATTATGTGGTGATTGTAAACGCTGATAAAGTGGCGGTTACCGGACGCAAGGCTCAAAACAAGATGTATTACCGGCATACCGGCTATGTGGGCGGTCTTAAGTCTGAAAACTTTGAAAGACTCATCAGCAAACACCCGGCAAGCCCCCTTGAGTTGGCGGTGAAAGGTATGCTTCCCAAGGGACCCCTTGGACGCAAACTTCTGAGCAACGTAAAAGTCTACGCGGGACCCGATCACCCCCACGCGGCTCAAAATCCCGAAAAGATCGAATTATAAGAGGTGGATTGATGAAAAATCTTGGTATTGGAACCGGCAGAAGAAAAACTTCGGTTGCGCGAGTCTACATAAAAGATGGCGCCGGTAAAATCACGATAAACGGCAAAACGCTTGTCCAGTATTTTCCACAGGGGGAACATGCCATAATGGTGCGCCAGCCCCTTATGGTAACCGCCAGCGAGAACAAATTTGACATCCTCATCAATGTATATGGGGGCGGCGCTCATGGACAGGCGGGCGCCTGTAGGCATGGGCTTGCCCGCGCATTGTGTCAGATCGATCAGGCGAATTACGCCAGTCTCCGCGCCAACGGGTACTTGACCCGCGATTCCCGTATGGTTGAACGCAAAAAATACGGTCAACGCGGCGCCAGGCGTAGATTTCAGTTTTCCAAGCGCTAACCAGCGCACGCTAGTCAGCGCCGCGCTTTTGCGCCCTCCACACACCGCGAGCAGCCTGTTGCAGTGGTAGGTTTTTATGGTCTTTTCGTTGAAAAGAACCATAAAAACCCCGATAAAGGGGTTGCGAGAAAACTTCGTTTTCTTGGCAGTTTCTGCCTGGCAGTTTCCGCGTGGCAGTTTGCAAGGTAAAAAATCGCCTTTTCAGGCGATTTTTGGAGGTTTTATGCGCGAAGCGCAACAAACTGCGAGTGAAACGTGTGGCGGGCGTTGTATGCGCATAACGGTTGTTCACGCGCCTTACATATGCAATGGAAGTGAAAATCACCTCAATAAAAGCGGAAAATGCGCCGGCGGCCTATCGCATTGGTCTATCGGACGGCAGTCTTTTCTCTATAAAAACCGTCTACTTGAAAGAAGATTTTATATCCCGCGCGGCGCCGCTGGCAACGCCGTTTGAAATATCCGAAGACAAAGACGCGGAGCTGCGGTTTTCATGCGCCTGTTTGCGGGCTGAACGCGCCGCCCTCTCCCTCATCGCCAACGCCGAGCAGACGCGCGCGGGACTTGAGCGTAAATTGAAAGCGCGTGGACACGCATCTTCCTGTGTAAAAGCGGTCGTCGATCATCTTTCAGACATAGAAGCCGTTAATGATGAACGGTATGCGGGTCTGTGGGCGCACTCACGGCTATCTCTAAAATCCGACAGCCCCAACAAGTTGTTCGCAAAACTTTGCGCGAAAGGAATCTCCTGTGGGACGGCAAAAAAAGTCCTGAAAGCCGCGCTTGATTTTGAAACGGAGATCGCCTTATTGAAAAAGTTCGCCGCAAAGAATGGGATTGACGCTGAATCGCCCCGCATGAGACGGCAAAGGTTGAAACATGAAGGGTTTTCCGCGGAAGTTGTCCAAAGTCTTGAAGAGGAAGAATATGGCTGAAACCGCTTTTTTCGCCCGCATTGCCGGACGGGTGCAGGGCGTTGGCTTTCGATACGCATGTCAAAACGCGGCGCATACGTTTGGGCTGTCGGGCTGGGTTAGAAACACCGCCGACGGCGATGTGGAAGTCTGGTCGGAAGGGGATGAAAAAAAGCAGGCCTCGTTTTTGAAATGGTTGCGCCGCGGGCCTCCATACGCTAAAGTTGAAAGCGTCACCGCGACTCCTCAAAAGCCTACCGGCGCGTATAAAGAATTTTTTATCAAATTTTATTGAAAAAGCGTAAAAAACGGCGCCGCCCGCCCTTTCAGCCTCTTTTTTTTTTAAGAAAAGGGCTTGCGTATTTTTTCAAAACAAGGTGCCATAGAAATCCTTCCCAAGACACGCAGAGAGACAGTTTTGAAAAAAGGTTTAATTATAAAGTATAAAAGAAGAAGGGGCTGAAATAAAGAACGGCTCAATCCCCTCAACGACTTCGCCTTTCAGAAGGCGATGGGCGAAAAAGGGGACGAAACGCGGCTTATCGCCTTTTTGAACGCCGTCCTCAAGCGGACGGGAAAAGTCCGC
>JAIRLZ010000230.1 GCA_031259035.1 Treponema sp.
GTCAACGCACCAAGCCGGCCAAGGGCGCGCGAACCCCCCCCCCCCCCCCGGACAGCGAGAAAGCGATGGCAAAGTCATTCTGGGTTGCGGCGAATTTACTGGCGGCTTCCTCAAATAAATCGATCAAATCCGGCGCGAAATGCGATCCTTTCTCCGCTATAATGAGCTTCACCGCTTTGTCATGGGCAAGGGCTTTTTTGTAAGGACGTTGGGATGTAATGGCGTCGTACACGTCGGCGATGGCCAACAGGCGTCCAAGAAGGGGGATGCTTTCTCCCGAAAGTCCATGTGGATAACCGGCGCCATCCCACCGCTCATGGTGGGTTCCGGCGAAAATCTTCGCATATTCAAGAAAATCACAGGCTGAGGACTTCGCTTCAATTTTTTCAATAACCCTCACGCCGAGTGTAGTGTGCCGCTTCATTATTTCATATTCTTCTTCATTAAGCGCGTCTTTTTTTTGCAGCACGCTGTCGCTTATGCCTATCTTGCCGATGTCGTGCAGTTGGGAAGACAGGAGCAGAAGTCCGACATCCCAATATTGGGTTATATCCTCATACAGTTTCCGCTCTATCAAGCTCTCAACCAAAATTTTCAGGTACGCCTGCACCCGCTCGTTATGGCCGCCGGTAACATCGTCCCTACAGTCAACGATGTCAGCCATCGTTTTCAATACGGCGTTTTGAAGTTCAACCACCGTTTTTGTCTTTTCGGCGACTAGGTTTTGCAGGTTGTCGTTAAAATCCTGCAATTCTTTCTGTTGCTTCTCAAGAACCTCTTGCTGGGAATTCACCAGAATATGCGCCTCAACGCGCTTGCGGAGGATGAATGGAGAGAAAGGTTTTGAAATGTAATCAATTGCGCCGAGAGTCAGTCCTTTCACTTCGTCTTCAATCTCGCTCTTTCCTGTCAGAAAGATCACGGGGATTTTCAACGTATCGGGATTCTCTTTCAGCAGCTTGATGGCTTCATAACCGTCCATATCGGGCATATCAATATCAAGCAGGATAAGAGCCGGTTTATTACGTTCTAGCAACTCAAACATTTTTTTTGCCGATGGTACAGTAAACACATTGTAAAACGACATTAAAGCGTTCTTGCCGATTTTGAGGTTTGCTATACTGTCATCAACAATCATAATGGTTTTTCTGTCATCCATAGGTTGACCTCAATTTTTGATATGTTTTTTTAATTTCCGCCGAGCCTTTCTCAAAATCCGCCGCTCCCATAGGGCGCGTTTTGAAAGACCATTTATCATTATACACCTTCACGTAAATTAGTAAAGTAGTTTCCAATAAAAATCGCAATGGTGATATACGCCCTTCCGCCGCGTTTTTTGAATAGGACGCTCGCTCTCGTCAGCATATCCTTCAGGATTCGCCCGTTAGAGCGCGGCGAGGGTATAGCCGCAAAAAAAGTACGGCGCCCCATTCCCCATTCAGGCGATTTATGCCATAATAAGAAACTATGCAAAAGAATCAGTTGATCATACTCGGCGCCGGAGTCATGCAAGGACCCGCGATCAGAGCGGCGAAAAGCTTGGGGCTAGAAGTCATTGCGGTGGATGGCGACCCGCGCGCTCCCTGTGTACAGGAGGCGGATCATTTTGAGAACATTGATCTGAAAGACAAGGAAGGCATATAAACCCTTGCGCGCGCTTTGCAGCCGCGCGGCGCACTTGCGGGCATTATGACCGCAGGCACGGACTTTTCGGCTTCGGTCGCATGGGTCGCGGAACGATTGGGGCTTCCCGGACTGCCGTATGAGGCGGCGCTGAACGCATCTGACAAAGAGCGTATGCGTTTCTGTTTCAAACGGGACGGCGTTCCCTCCCCTGCTTTCACAACATTGTCCGCCGCGCCGGCCGCCGGCTGGGAAGCGCCGTTCCCCTTTCCGGTTGTGGTGAAACCGGTTGACAATATGGGCGCGCGGGGCTGCCGCCGCGCGGACACGGTTGAAGACCTGCAAGAGGCGATCCACGAAGCGCTTCCTTTCTCCCGTTCAAACAAAATTATAATAGAAGAATATATGGAAGGACCCGAATTTTCTGTTGACGCCATTGTATGCCAGGGAGAAATCACCATAGCCGGACTTGCGGATAGACACATCGTGTTCCCGCCCTACTTCATCGAAATGGGACACACCATGCCCGCGGACATCACCCCGGAAACCGCCGGGAATCTGCTCTCCGTGTTCAAAGCGGGCGTCCGCAGCCTGGGCATCGCCAACGGCGCCGCAAAAGGAGACGTCAAACTCACGCCCAAAGGCCCCATGATAGGCGAGATAGCGGCGCGGCTTTCCGGCGGCTACATGTCCGGCTGGACATATCCCTATGCGTCGGGGGTCGATGTCACCCGCGCCGCCATAAGGGTCGCCATAGGGGAGAGTCCCATGACTATCGCCGCGTCCCTCATACCTTCGCGGAATTGGACGTCGGCCGAGCGGGCGTTTATCTCCATACCGGGCGTAGTCCGCTCCATAGCGGGATGCGACGCCGCCAAAGCGGTTCCATACGCGCGCGACATTTTTCTGCGTGTGAAATCCGGCGATACGGCGCATTTCCCGGTGAACAATGTAAGCAAAGCTGGCAACGTTATAGCCGCCGCGCCCACCCGCGCGGAAGCCGTCCGCGCCGCGGAAACGGCCGCCCGCTCATTGCTCATACGGCTGGAAACGCCCAACGAGGCGACGGCTTCTTTTCTGGAAAACGATGGCGCGGCGGGTGTATTCCCGCCGTCCGCCTACACAGTTTCTCCTGAAATACAAAATATGATCGAGAAACTGCCGTCAGGGATTGAAAAAAACATGCCATGCTCTTATAATAAAGAAGCTCTGGAAAAAAACGCCGGTCAATCTCTTTCTATTATGGCATTTCCTGAATTTGAAACGGCGGGATATACGGACTGGCTGGGAAGAAACGCGCGGGAAAGTTTGGAAGCCGTTAGATCGCTTGCCGGTCTTTCTCTTCCGGTGAAACGGGGCGCTTGTCCCGGTATGGCTTTGGGGCGCGGTTTTTGGAAGGCGCTTATACGAGGGGGCTATCAGGGAGCGGTTTATCTGATAGATTCTTTGATGTCAAGAGGCTGATATGGTAAAAAAGGTGCGCCTTGCGGCAAAACGCTGGGTTTTTCTCTGGTTTCTCCTCATTGTCGTGTCTGTCGCAGCCCAGCCGCAGGATAAAACGCTTTCTTTAGAAGACGCCCTCGCCATACTGCCCGAATTTCAATGGGACCCTTTTCTGCAAACCGGAACGTTTTACAGTTCAGGGCATTACGCCAGTTTTCAGGCGGGGCGTAAAGGAGAAAACTGCTTTTCGCTGATTGACGGGTATGAGGTTATCAGCGCCCCCGCGCCTTATATGGAAAATGGAGCGCTCCGCTTTCCCGAAAGTTTCATCACATCGCTCAAGAACGCCATTGACGCCGAAATCAACAACGATCTGAAACCATTCAAGGTGGCGGCAATCATTATTGATCCCGGTCATGGGGGCAGGGATTCCGGAGCCACAGCCGTACAGACCATCAACGGGAAGAACGTCTCGTTGCGGGAAAAAGACATCACGCTTGCCATAGCCCTCGATCTGCGGGACAGGCTTGTCAAACGCTATCCCGACAAAAAGATACTTATGACGCGCGCCACCGACATCACGTTGGCGTTGGAAGAACGGGCGTCTTTTGCGAATGGGATAAAAGTCGAAGAAAACGAAGCCATCATCTTCGTCTCTATCCATTGCAATTCGGAAATGAACGCCAGCCTCAAGAAGAATCCGGCGCGTGGATACGAAATATGGTACCTTCCGCCCAAGGTGCGGAGAGAAATTATTGAGAAAGACAGCTTTAACGGGAGCGAGGAAGTCAGAAGCATTCTCAACACCTTGAAAGAAGAGGAATTCACCTATGAAAGCAAGCTGCTCGCCGCATCGCTTCTTGCGCGGCTTGATGAATTCATCGCGCCGGCAAGCCCCTCGCGCGGTATAAAAGAAGAGGAATGGTACGTAGTGAAAAGAACCAATATGCCTTCGGTGCTGATAGAACTCGGCTTTATAAGCAACCCCTCAGACGCGGCGCTGCTGTTCGAGAAGCGATCCCTTGAAAAATATACCGAAGCCCTTTTCAAAGGCTTGATTGATTTTGTAACGCTTTACGAAAAACCGGGAGGCTTTAGCATCATAGAATGAAACCTATACCCCCTATCTTTTTCGTTGTGATCCGCTTTTTTACGGGCAAGCGTATGCGGCGGCTTTTGTACCTTGTCATTCTCGGCGCGGCCGCGCTCAAGAACGCGGCGGACTCTGACGCAATCCGGCGCACCTTTGTCTTTTATAATAGGAAGGATTATACGCCTCAAGCCGAGGAACACATGTTGTTGCGCTCGCGTTCCGAAGAAGCGTCCCTCACACGTTATATGGAAGAAACGCTCTTTGGACCACGCAATCCGGAATCGGCGCCGCTTTTTCCCAGAGACACAAAACTGCTGTCGCTTTTTTACAGGGACGGAGTCGTCTACATTGATCTTTCCGAAGCCGCCGCGCTCCCTGTCGTCACCGGAAACGTCAGAGATGTACCAATGGAAGGCGGCGTAGAGCGGGGTTTTTCAACACTCAGGGAAAGCCTTGCAAGGAACTTTCCTTCTATAGAAGAAATCAAATTTTTTATTGAGGGGCATTCGATAGATTTTTGATAAATTCGGTAAAAAAGACGTTGACAATTTTAAGAAATGGCGTATAATAGAGGAAAATCATCTTTTTAAGATTTTTGCAAATCAAAGGAGTTATGGATGAAACGGATATTCATTCTTTCGATCATTTCACTGTTGGCGATAGGATCTCTTCTTGCAAAAGAAGATGTCTTAATTGACTTTACACAGCTTGTAGCTGACACTTCGGCGGAGGATAACAATGGCATAACAGCGCTCAATGAGGCGACCACCATTGACACTTCCAATCACACCGCCAACAACTACACGGACGAGCAGAAGGCTCTTATGAAGACCTCTCTTGCTATTGAAAACTGGCTGGTAAAGATTTCAAGCTCTTCGGCGACCATTCAAAATCAGAGTGTGAGCAAAAGCAAAGAAGCGACCTCAGCGGCATACGGAACAGTGCTAGGCGTTCGCGCGCGCTTCCCGAATGCAAATTGGAATGCGGCGGTTACAGTTAAACCGCCGTTTGAAATCCCCGCGTATGAACCGGCTGCGGAGGGAAGTGAAGCCGGCTCTAAATTTGAAGGTGGATTTGGCGTGATCAAGAATGTGGGAACCATTAAATCCGTCGCGGTTAATGTTTATGGTCTCAACTATCCTTATACGCTCTATCTTATTCTTCTTGACGGCGCCGGAAAAGAAATTCCGATTAACCTCGGATCGCTCAATTTTCAGGGCTGGGGTGAGCTTCGGTGGGATAATCCGCGTTACGCCCAAGACGTACGGGATCGCCAGCTTGCTTTCACGCCTATCTATCCCCAAGAGTCAAGTTTAATCAAATTTGGCGAATTCCGTATTACTAAGTCCGGAGAACAGCGTGGCGGTGATTTCATCACCTATTTCAAAGATGTTAAGGTCATCTATGATCAGGCTGTTCTTGAAGAAGAACGTGATATTGACGATGAGGCTGTCTGGCAGATTCAGACCGATCGTGAGAATGAGAAGAATAAAGCCACCCAAGCCAATCAGTCCAACAGTCTCTTCTTGCAAGCTCTTGACAAGAAGAGGCAAGCCGCCGAATCCTTCGATCAGCAAGAGGGAGAGGGAGAAGAAGAGGAAGCCGCCGAAGAATAAGCGCGTCGCTTAATAACGGTGAGAAGTAAAAAAAGGCTGTCTATCATTAGACAGCCTTTTTTAATGTGATTGAATTAACATGGAACTACCTGACAAGAAACAGTTGCAAAACAGCTATATGCGTTATGCGGATGTACGATTAGCGACAGCCAAGGGCATTGAAGTGTGTTTGGAGGATATCCTCTCGTTTCTTTCCCCCCGCCCTACGGTCAAGGGGAGGATCAAGGATTTTGACAGCTATTACAAAAAATACATCAAACTGCTGAAACAAAACCCTGAGACCATGAAAGCGCCGCTTATAACCGATATTATAGGCATCCGGGTGGTGTGTCCTTTTATGGTGAATCTCGGTGAAGTGCAGGAGATCGTCGACAAGCATTTCACGGTTATTGACACTGAAAGAAAGGGTTCCAACTATTCCTATAAGGAATTTGGGTATGAATCCATCCATCTTTTGATAAATATACCGCGTGATATTATAGAAAAATATAGTTATTCAGGCTGCGATGTCGCCGAAATCCAGATACGCACCATTTTGCAGGACGCATGGGCTGAAGTTGAACATGAACTTGTGTATAAAGCGGAATTCACCCCGTTTGATATGAACATGAAACGAAAACTTGCGGCAATCAATGCAAGCCTCTCTCTTGCGGACACCATATTTCAGGAAATCAGGGACTACCAGCAGCAGCTTCATGCGGAATCAAGCAAACGCCGGGAAGATTTTTTCGACAAGCTGGAAGAGAATGTCGACACCTTCCTCTTTAGCGATGTCGAACTTGCGTCAGAGACGAAGGCGTATACCGTATGGGAACAGAGCAAAAGCAATGCGACCATAGACGATCTGCTGCTGAACGCGCTTTACGCGCATAACCGCAAGGATTTTGACACGGCAATCAAACAATACACCCAAATCCTGTCCATGAACCCTCAAAACAACATTATTTCCATTATTTACAGTCATCGGGGCATGGCAAATTTTGCGCAATCTTGTTACGAAGACGCCGTCACCGACTTCAACAAAGCGCTTGAATATGACGGCAAAGCCTACAAAGCGGCATATTATCGCGGGCTCGTAAAGTTGGTTCAGCGCAAATGGATTGAAGCGGTCGATGATTTCACGCTTTCGCTCGCCGTCAACCCCTATCAACCCTTTTGTCTGTACCGCCGCGGACATGCCAGCTACCACAACGGCGATAAAATTCAGGCGCTTTCCGACTGCGAGGCGGCCCTTCTCCTGATGCCGGAGTTTGAAGACGCCATGAAATTTAAAAAATTTATCTTAAATAGAATGACCTTTGTATGAATAGAATCCGCCTTGCATCATGTACGCCTCAGCCGCCGCTTGCGCAATGCCGCTGGAGCGCGATCTTTCCCACGTCGAACCGAAGGTTCGCAACCGAAAGTCCGCGGCAGCCCATACATCGTGGTTTTCATGGCTTTTTTCAACGAAAAAACCATGAAAACCTACAAGTGCAACAGGCTCCTGGAATAGCGGCTTTTTTTCGGCGCTTTGGACCTTCCCTTGCGCCCATGCCGCTATCTTACCGGCTTCGGGCTTTCCCTCACGGTTCACCTCTTTATAAACTGCTTCGGGGACAACCACTTCCCTGAAAAGACTGTCAAGCAAATCAAGTTTATCACATAACGAGAGGGCTATAAGCGGCGAGGCGTCACAAACGATGATCATGGCTTGAAATACG
>JAIRLZ010000256.1 GCA_031259035.1 Treponema sp.
AGGAACACGTCCTGCATGGCGAGCCCCACACGCCTGCGCAGAGAGGAAAGCGTGTACTTGTCGACGCTCACCCCGTCAAGCGACACCACGCCGCTTGTCGGTTCATAGAAGCGCAGCGCCATATTGATAAGCGAGGTTTTGCCCGCGCCCGTGCTGCCCAGTATGCCTATAGTTTGACCCGGCTCGGCCTTAAAAGAAATGTCTTCAAGGATCGGGCTTCCATCAATGGAAAAATACACCTGTTTGAACTCAATGCGTCCGCATGGACGGATGAGCTTGATGGCGCCGGGCTTGTCCACAATGCCGCTCTTTGATTCAAACACCTCAATGATCATGGCGGCGGCGGCGTGGAAGCGCTGCAAGTCCGCGAGAAGCATACCGAGCATACGCAGGGGGTTTGACAAAGCCCAGCTCAGCGAGGAAAACGCCAGATACTGCCCGGGCGTCATGTTGCCGTCAATGAGGAAAAGACCGCCCGCGACAAGGGTGATGACCGGCAGCAGTTGGCTCAACAGATCCAGCAAGGGCTGGTACTTCGCGGATATGACGGCGTTGCCATAACTCGTGTCGCGGTAATCGGCGTTATGGCGCTCAAACCGCTCTTTCTCGTACTCCTCACGGGCGAACGCTTTGACAACGCGGTTGCCTCCGATATTTTCCATCACCGTGGCGCTCAACTCGGTGAGCTTTTTACGCAGGAGCATGGTGCGGGGGCGAAACCGCCGGATAAAACGGTAGCTTATAAACAAAATGACGGGCGTTGTCACCGCAAGGCACAGCGCGAGTTTCCAATTGACAAACAACAGGAAAACAAGCGCCGATCCGAACAGAGAGATGGAGTCCACCACCTGATAAGAAATCCACGCAAGAGAGTGACGCGCCATCTCAAGATCGCTTGTCATACGGGTCATCAAGTTGCCGGTACGAAACTGATCGAGAAATTGGTAGTCCTGATCCTGTATAATGTCGTACATGCGCTGTCTTATGCTTGTCATCACGTCTGTGCTGTTCAATTCCAATATGACAATCATAAGATAGCGCAGGCTCAAACGGAGAACCTGTACAATCAACATAATCCCCAGAATACGGAGCAACGGTTCCGTATTCTGGGGCAGTATCACCTCATCAATCAAACGCTGCGAGAGCATAGGATTGATGATGATCATTGCTGAGGAAAAAGCGGACAAGACCAACCCCGCAAGGAGGTTCAGCCGCTTTTTCCCCATATACTGTAAAAGCCACTTCGTAGGAGACACATTACGCCCACTTAACAAGCCCCGTACGATACGGATGAATCAAAGCCTCATGTTTCGGCATGAGACGTACGGTGTGTCCCTGCATACCTGTATTGGTGCATTCAATCCTCACTTGGTATTCAAAAATCGAACCTTCATGGCTTATCGCCCTCATGGGCGAACATCTGGCGTTTACAATAAAACCGCCGCTTGACATTGCGCCGTGGTACAGCTCCACCTGAATCTCATCCGGTATAAGCCCGCCCAGGTCGATAAACGCGGTTACCGTCAGAGAATCCCCGCGCTGCATCACTGGTCGCGCGTTAGACTCAATGCGGGAGATGCCAAGCTGATTCCAGTTTTGTCTGAGTTTTACAAGGTATGCGGCGAGCGATTTTATGTCGGCGAAATTGTCTCTCACCATGTCCTTATAATTCTTTAACGCCGGGAAGTAGAAGTTGTTTGAATAATCCATGAGCATACGGTGGCAGGACATGGATTGCCCGATTTCTTTCATGCTCGCCTTCATTTTTTTGATCCACTCCCGGGGCAGTCCGTCCCGTCCGCGTTGGTAGAACAGGGGGACGATGTCCCGTTCCAACAGATCGTACAAGGCTTTGCTTTCAACATCATCCTGCAAGAGCGTGTCGGTGTATTCTTCTCCTTGTCCTATAGCCCAGCCGGCTTCCGGCGTGTAGGCCTCGTCCCACCAGCCGTCTTTGATGGAGCAGTTGAGCACGCCGTTCATGGCCGCTTTCATGCCGCTCGTGCCGGACGCTTCGAGGGGGCGGCGCGGCGTGTTGAGCCATACGTCTCCGCCTGACGTGAGGTACTTGGCTACCGTCATGTCATAGTTCTCTATGAACACGATGCGGCTTGTAACATCGTTTTTTTCCGCAAAGTGTATGATGTCGCGGATGAGATCCTTGCCGGGCAGATCATGGGGATGGGCTTTTCCCGCAAAGATGAGTTGGACAGGGCTGTCCTTGTCTTTGACAAGCCGCAGGAGGCGTTCCGGATCCCGCAGCAACAAGGCGCCGCGTTTGTAGGTCGCAAAACGGCGGGCGAAACACAGGGTGAGCGCATATGGGGAGAGCGCGTCTTCCGCCTGCTGTATACGGCGCTCGCTTTCGCCGCTGTGAGCCATGCGCTGCTTTATCCTGTTGCGTACAAAAGCCACAAGCCGCTCCCGGCGGCGGTCGTGCGTCCGCCACAGTTCTTCATCGGAAATATGATCCATTGTGTTCCATATTGAAAGATCGCTCGGCATGTCCTCAAAACGGGGTCCAAAGTACCGGTCAAGCAGGTCTTTCATGTCATTGGAGAGCCATGTACGGGGATGTACGCCGTTGGTGACGTGATGAATGGGAATTTCGTCAAGCGGAAGCTGGGGCCACAGATCTTTCCACATGGCGCGGGACACAACGCCATGCAGCCGCGCGACGCCATTCGCGTATGCGGCGAGCTTCAAGGCAAGCACCGTCAGGCAGTACGTCTCATTGTCGTCATCGGGGTTGACGCGCCCAAGCGCGAGGAAGTCTTTCCATGAAACGCCAAGAATGTGCGTCCAATTCTTGAAATATTTTTCCATAAGCCCAATGTCAAAGCGCTCGTTTCCCGCCGGCACCGGCGTATGGGTGGTGAAAATATTGGTGGGCCACACGGCTTCGAGGGCTTCGTCAAAGCTGAAGCCTTTTTCCGCTATGCTCTCGCGCATACGTTCAAGACCGAGGAACGCGGAGTGTCCTTCGTTCATATGCGTTACCGCCGGATTGATTCCGAGCGCCCGCAACGCCCTGACGCCGCCTCTGCCGAGCAGGATTTCCTGCTGGATGCGGGTTTCCTTGCCGCCGCCATAGAGCGCCGCGGTGATGTCGCGGAGATCCTGGGGGTTTTCATCAATGTTGGTGTCAAGGAGGAAGAGCGAGGAACGCCCGACTTTGACCTCCCAAATCTGGGCGACGGTGTTCCGTCCCGCAAGATCAACGCATATCTTGACGGGGTCTCCCTTCTTGCCAACTTTTTTCTCAACCGGCATGTTGTACCAGTCGTTTTCCGGGTAGGATTCCTGCTGGAAGCCATCGGCGTTGAGCTTCTGCACGAAATAGCCTTGCCGGTAGAGAAGCCCCACGCCCACCAGCGGCAGCCCCAGGTCCGAAGATGTTTTCATGTGATCGCCTGAAAGGATGCCGAGGCCTCCCGAATAAATGGGAAGACTCACGTCCATGCCGTATTCCATAGAAAAATACGCCACAACGTCTTTTTTAGGCCCTTTGTACCACGTGTCGCCTTTTTTATATTTAAGGAAGCGGCCGTACACATGATTCAAAGCGGCGAGATAAGAATCGTCAGACGACATTTTGGCAAGCTGTTCTTGACTAACCATGCCTAATGCCCGCACTGGATTCTGCTGAGATTGGAGCCAGACATCGTAATCCAAACGGATAAAGAGCTGTACCGCGTCAAAATTCCATGATAGCCAAAGATTTCGGGCTATTTCTTCCAATGGTTTTAGGGCATTGGGGAGTTTCGGTTTTACTGTATAAGTAGAAATATTCATGTCTACAGTTTATGCTTGTATGTGAAATTTGTCAATGCGGCGGAGGACGTTCCGGTTTCCCATATGGTCTTTTTTGAGAAACAGGCTGATGAAAAACGCGGCGTGTACCGGAAACCGCCCTGAAAAGCCGCCGCCCCCTCTTTTTTTTTCAAAAAAAGGGCTTGCATATTTTTTCAAAACAAGGTGCCATAGAAATCCTTCCCAAGACACGCAGAGAGACAGTTTTGAAAAAAGGTTTAATTATAAAGTATAAAAGAAGAAGGGGCTGAATGAATGAAGAACGGCTCAATCCCCTCAACGACTTCGCCTTTCAGAAGGCGATGGGCGAAAAAGGGGACGAAACGCGGCTTATCGCCTTTTTGAACGCCGTCCTCAAGCGGACGGGAAAAGTCCGC
>JAIRLZ010000278.1 GCA_031259035.1 Treponema sp.
AACTGGAATGCGTCAGGCCGCGGTTTCAAGTGGACAAAAGAACCGGAAGAAATCCTTGCGAACATTCAGAAAGCCCGTGAAGAAATACTTATGCAGACTGTATAAGACAGAACACTAGATATTGAAGAAAAAACTGTACAAGCGCCGCCGTCCGCAAGAGAGTGAATGGCTTGCTTTTCCATGCGTGGGAAAGTATCGCCGTCCGCCCTACAACATACCTCAATGTATCCTTGCAAGAAGATGACCCTGAATTCCTCCTGAAAACCATTGGACATATCGCCCGCTCCAAGGGCATGGTACAGCTCTCCAAGGAATTAAACCTAAACAGAAAAGGTCTGTATAAAGCCTTTTCCGAAAAGGGTAATCCGCCATTCTTGACGGTGGTAAAAGTCCTCAGCAATCTTGGGTTCCGTCTCAAAGTTGAACGGAAGGCTTCATAACAATACCCGTCTGAAAAAGGGGACAGGGCGGCGGGCTAGGAGTTTGTTGCGCTTCGCGCCCCAAACCGGAGAAAACGCGCGTTTTTGCGCCTTTTCTTCCGCTCAAACTCCGCCGAACCTTCGGTTCGCAAACCAAAGGTTCGCAAACCCCCAGAATCATGGAAGCCCAAGCGGTGGTGAAAGGGCTTGCCGGCGGCGGCTATGGGGACAATCAAAGAAATCGAAGGCGAAGCGGCGTCCCGCAAGAGAACGCCCCCATTTTACAGCAATGTAGCTTTCTAAACCCTCTATAAACTTATTAAAGTATGAAAGGCAATCAAACGAAGCCATAGTTGATGTAAAAGAAGGGCATGTCAAAGGCTTTCCGGCGGTTAAACAAGCGGCTTTCTGGAAAAACAGCGGGTTCTCCGAAATGTCCGTCTAATCCAACGCCATAACCGGCTTCCCTTCCATCCCTACGGCGCGCGTTTCCCCCGCCTCACGGCAGTCTTCCGTGGCCGTCCCGTTCGTCTGCGGCCATATGGCCGCGGCTTGCCCCGGTCGTTTTGTCCGTCTCCTCAGCTTCGCCGCCGCCTTTCCCCCGCCCTCCCGCAGACACGCATATATGAGCCGCGCCTTGCTCCTCTTCAAGCCGGTCATAATGGCGCCGCTTCGGTTTTATCCGGCGTTCGTCCGTTTGTTTGCCACCGCTTTTTTGCTCCAGCGTAGGGCTGTGGCAATGCGGGCGCTTGACTTCTATGGGTATTGGCTTGACTTCATAGTCTTTCTTCGCCCCACAGTTGTCATTTCCCCTTTATCATTCTTGTAGATCACCACCGGAAAACATAAAAAAATAACATAAAAAATTGTATACCGTGTAACGTTTATGCTCCTCTACTGGTTATTATAGTACATTCCTCCTATAAGACATATATATAATACCGTCGCCGTTCTCCTCCTTTCGGCGACGGTATTTTTTTTTGCGCCATTGCCTTTTTTAGTGAAAACCGGTATTGTATACGCATCGCCCGAATGAACACAAACAGAACAAGGCTCATCATCTTCATATTTGTCGGCGCTTTGCATGCGTTTCTCCTCTTTTTCATAGCGTTTAAGATAAACACGGCGGTCACAAATGAGGAACCCGCGCCTAAAGTGATGAAACTGGCGGATATTCGGGAAGACACGCCGCCACCGCCACTCCCGCCTCCGCCCATCCGCAAGGCGGCGCCTCCTTCGCAAAAAACCGTATCCGCAGTCGCGGAAAACATGATCGCAACCGATGAACCGCCCGCAGATCAGGTGATAGGCGAGCCTGAATCCGCGGCCTACGATGTTGAACCTGCGGACATTGAACCTGCCATAGAGTTTCTTCCCCAACATAAAATATCGGTCCCACCGGGGTTGTCCGAGGATCAGATACGCAAAAACACGGAGTATCCTGCCATCGCCCTGCGTTCCGGCGTCGAAGGCGCCGTAATTCTGGAGCTTTTTATCGACAATAAGGGAGAAATCAGGCGGATCAATGTATTGAAGGAAGACCCCTCTGATCGCGGTTTCGCCGAAGCCGCGGTGAATGCATTCAGGAACATAACGGCTGTTCCGGCTGAATCGAATGGCGTCGCGGTCGCGGTACGCTACCGGTATCCGGTGCGGTTTAAGATTAAACGGTGATCCGGTTTCAAAGCGCGCCTGCCAATGGCAAATCGCCAATGGCAAACCGCCGCCAGCATACGCCAAAGGACGCCGCGCCCCGCAAGTTAAAAAACTATTCCGCTCCTTTCATGGATTCCGCCATCTTTATGTTCCGCAGTTTTGGCAGCATGAGAAGATCAACGGCGGCTGAAAAAAGCAGCGTGATAACGCCGGAAAACACGAAACCAAGACTGGAAATGTCCCTTCCGAACATGAGATCCGCGTTCTCCGCAACGCCGATGATAAAACGGTGCAATGGAACGCCCAAAAACAAGCCCACTCCGGCGCCTATCACGCTCAACGCCGTGATCTCCCTAAAAATATAAGCTGCCGCTTCGCTTTGATGAAACCCAAGCACCCGCAATGTGGCGATTTCCCGCTTCCGCTCGTTGATATTGATGTTGGTGAGGTTGTAAATGACCAGCATCGCAAGGCAGCCTGACGCGACAATCAGGATAATCACCACAAAATTGATGCTGTTGAGCAGGTTGTTGTAAGAGACTTGGGTTTGCGAAGTGAACGAAAGCATCATCACGGCGTCGTTGGAGAGCATGTGCGCGGTGAAGATGTTTTGAGCGCGCTCTTCACGTATGCCGGTGATCGCCAATACGGTTCGGAACTGGAGGTTTTCTTCGCCGCCTCCCTGTCTGAAAGCGCTCTTATAAGCCGCGCTTCCAATGTAGCAGTATATCCCCACATAATTTTCCGTAACCCCCGACAGCCTGAATTCGCCGCTTTTCCCGTCCGCGTTCTCTATGGTGAACGCATCGCCTATGCTCAAACCAAGCCGTTCAGCCGCCTTTTCTGTCAAGACAACAGAATTTTCGGTGAAGGCAAGGGCTTTTTTTGTTTTTCTGTCCCTCAAATTGATAAAATTAGGGAAAGCGTCCACAGATTGAGGGATCATGAGCGACGCTCCGAGTCTTTCATCACCGCTCTCGATGAAACCCGCTTCGCTATGAACCGCAATCCAGCGGCTCTCATCATCAATGCCGTCAAACGCTTCTGACTTGAGTTCAATGCGGACATCGTAGAGAAGAATATCGGAAAATTCGGTACGGGCGATGTCAACGATGGAATCTCTCAAACCAAACCCGGCCACCATGAGCGCGGTGCAACCCGCTATGCCGGTAATAGTCATAAAAAAATGCCGCTTCTGGCGGATAAGGTTGCGCGCCGTAACCTTGTAGGTGAATTTCATCCGTTTCCAAATGAAGCCGATATATTCAAGCAGGATGCGTTTGCCTGCTTTCGGGGCGCGCGGCAGCATGAGGGCTGACGGCCTTTCCCACAGCGAATGGCAACAGGCGCCTATGGTCGCTGTTGTGGTGGAGGCAAGCATAAGGGCGCATGAGATGAGTCCAAAGCCCCAGTTGAAAACCGTCACAAGGGGCGGCAAATGGTACAAGGTTCCGAATGCGTTGTAAATGGCTATGGGAAGCGCCCTAAACCCGATGACCATGCCCACGGCGGAACCCGCAACGCCGGTTGCGCCGCAATACACGAGGTACTTCACAAGAATCACCCGTTTCCGGTATCCAAGGGCTTTGAGCACGCCGATTTGGGTTCGTTCCTCAGAGACCATGCGCGTCATGGTGGTGAGCGCCACAAGCGCCGCAATCAGGAGAAAAAACACCGGAAACACCGTCGCCACGTCATTGATTTTTTCGGCGTTGCTCTTATACACGGCGGCCCCCACATTGCTGTTGCGGTCGAACACATACCACATGGGCAGCGGGATGTCTATTTCAATGGGTTGCGAGCGGGCGTCTTCTATTTTTTCAGCGCCGCGCCGCAGTTCCGACTCGGCGTTTCTCTTTTCCCGCGCAAATCGCGCCTCGCCCGCAACGAGTTCTTTCCGCGCGTCTAGCAGCTTCTGTCTGTTCAACGCGATTTCCTCCTCGCCCGCGGCGATGTCCGCTTCCCGCGCCGCCAGTTCCTGTTCAGCGGACGTGAATTCCGCTGACGCCCGCCGCCTGCCTTCCTCAAGTTCCGTCCGCCCCCGCCGCAACGCGGCTTCCTGTTCCGCGACAGTTTGAACGCCCGCGTTGTACGCCGCGACTCCCTCATCGTACTGCGCTACCGCCTCTTTCGCTTTCTTGTTCATCATAAGAAACCGCGAAGCGCGCGCTTTTTCGACCTGATCCCGCGTCGCGTCAAGCTGCGCCTTGCTTTCGGCGAGGGTTCGCTTCGCCTTTGTAATTTCCGCCTCCCCGTCCGCGATAGCCCTCTCGTTGACCGTGAGTTCCCGCTCCGCTTGCGCTTTTTCATGCGCAAGCCGCTCCCATCCTTGTGCTATTTGACGCTTTCCATCCTCTATTTGCGCTTTAGCCTCAGCGAGCCGCGCTTCTCCATCCGCGATCTCAGACGCGGCGGCGTCCAACCGCTTTCTACCCCGCTCAAGCTCGCCATAGGCGAGCGCCTTTCCCTTTTCGTATTCGGCTTCCGCTTCGGCGAGCGCTTCGTTTTTTTTTCGCTCCGCAATCGTTTGCGCTTCCGCGAGAATTTCCCGCCGCCTGACCGCAGAGCGTTCTTTGCCAAAGGCTTCGATTTGTTCAACCGCCCTGTCAACAAACTCCTGATACGCGGGAGAGAAGGATTCCAGGGCGGCGGCGTCTTTCAGGGCGATGAAAAAATCGGTGTATGCGGCGAGGCTGTAACACCGCCTGTCAACGTACACAACCATATCAAGGCTTCCGCTTCCCGCGGTACTCGGCTCCCGTTCCATTGACAGGAAGAGCGGACTTTTGGCGATTCCGGCGACCGTATACTCAATCACGCTGAAAGCGTCGCCAAGCGTTTCAAACGAGTCGTTGTATTGGAGGGTTTCCTCTGATATGGAGATTTTGGCGCCTACCGGCGGCGTGGCAAGACTCCCCCCGCCCTGCTGTACGAGACATTCATTAGGGGTTTGCGGCATCCTGCCTTCGACTATCTCCAATTTATTAAGGTACATGCGCTCAAGGGGAAGTCCGTACATACGGGCGACCAGCGTTTCATCCGTCTCCACCGTGACAAGCGCGTCAAGCGCACAGACGCCCATCACCCGCTCAACCGCGTCAAGAGCGGCAAGTTCCTGTTCGTCGGCCTGAGTCAACCCCATGGAACCCTTGACAAAAACATCCATCATAGAAGCCTGGTCAAAATAGCGGTCAACCGACAGCAACATGTCCGGCGTAGTGGCGAGCAATCCGGCTAGAAAACCCACGCCCAGCGCTACGATCCCAAAAATGGCCATAAATCTGCCGAGACTGCCGCGAATTTCACGAATGATGGTTAGTATGTATGTTCCGCCTATTTCTTTTGACATAATGTTTATGTATGCGCGGCGATCCTATTGGCGCCGCTGACGCTGGAATCACATTCCATAATACGGGTATTGCGGGTTAGGCGCAATGGCTAGTTGGCTAATATGCCGCCGATTATGTAAGGCCCATTTTTTTTTGAAGTGCGAAAATAGAGGGACATAGAAACGGCATCGTAAACACGGTAGAATAAAGTTGCAAAACCAATCTATCGGAGGAGAACGAAGCCGTACACACACTATACCACGGACGAAAGGAACACGCTACAGGCAATGGAGGGCATGGGTCTGCCCAAAAGTTATCAGGCGGTGATACTCGGCAAGCATCCAAGCAGCGTCTACCGCG
>JAIRLZ010000005.1 GCA_031259035.1 Treponema sp.
AACTGGAATGCGTCAGGCCGCGGTTTCAAGTGGACAAAAGAACCGGAAGAAATCCTTGCGAACATTCAGAAAGCCCGTGAAGAAATACTTATGCAGACTGTATAAGACAGAACACTAGAAACATTTCGCATAACTATCTGTATACAACCCCACTCGTATACGGTCTTTCGCGGCGGTTCCCATAACCAACGGTCATGTCGATGGAACGCTTCCCGCATTGCTCTATAAATCCGCCCATACGGGCGCGTTTTCTTTGTTAAAGCGGGAGGCGGCTTCTCGCCCTCCATGCGCCTGTGAAACGATGATATAAGCGCATGGCGCCCAGTCCGGCCGTCCGCAGACGGCGGGGAACAAAAAAGGCGGCGCTGGACAGCCCCGCCTGCCCGTTCTCCCCTAGCGCGGCGTAAAACTCCATCGTATATCGTCCCCGGTCGCATTATGTTTGAAAGTGGACGTTTTGCATACAATGTCCGGCTCCATGCCTATGGCTATATAACCGCTTTAGAAGAAAAGCAAGTGAAAAGCCGCCCGATCACAGACCGGGCGGCTCCCGTACATGGCAGAGTAACGGCGCCGCTCCCCTTAGCGCGGCGTAAAACTCCATTTTTTGCCGTTGCGGTTGTAAAATTTTACGAAAGCCTTGAAAGGATAGTAGGCTATAACTTTTCCGATGGGCTTAAGTTCTCTCCGGCTTCCCGCCAGCTTCCCACTGATTGCGCTTGCTTTTACGCAAGGCTGTTCCATACGTTTTGAAACAATTCTATTTTATAGAACATTATAAAAATATGGTAACCGTCAATCCCCCCCCCCCCCCCCTATTAGAGAGAGATGTTCCAAGGGAGGAGTGCAATCCAATCATCCGGGGATACGGCGTAAGGGATACGCTCAAAGAGCGTTTTAAGATATTTCAAAGGGCTAAGACCGTTCAGTTTCGCCGTTTCTATCACTGAATACAATATGCAGGCCGTTTCGGCTCCCACGGGGATCTTGTAAAACAGCCAGTTCTTTCTCCCCACTACAAACGGCCGTATCGCATTCTCACTGATGTTATTGTCCGGGGTAAGTTCAGCGCACTCAAGATAGGCAGTGAGTTTTTCCCACTGGTTAACCGTATAACTGACCGCCTTCCCTAACAGCGTCTCTCCGGGAACTTCCCCTATCCGTTTATCTAGATACTTCCTGAACTTTCCCAATACCGCCTCAGTCCGTTCTTTCCGTTGTGTTAAAAAATTGTTTTCATCCACCTCATCCCTTCTTAACTTTTCCCGCAATTCTCCGTCTATGTCATATAATTGTTTGATATAGTTTATCCCTACCGCCGCGGATTTGGCCTGGACCCCGGCCTTCTGTCCTTCGATAAACTTCCTCCGCGCATGCGCAAAACATCCCACATGGATAATATCCTCCCGCCCTCTGACCGCGCTGTCATATCCGGCATACCCGTCCGTTTGCAGATACCCCCTGAACCCTTCGATAAACTCATCGATGTTCCCGGCCTTCCGCGAATTGCTGTACTTGTATATGACTACCGGCTTTCCAGGCGGCCCCCCGCGCGCCAGCCGCATATACGACTTTTGCGTGTCTTTGCGGTCTTCTTCCCCCATCACTTGCACCGTCGTCTCGTCCATCCTCAGCGCTTTTCCCTCTTTCAGCGTCTGTTTGAGCAATACATACAGCGATATCAGGATTATCCCTGTCTTCCCCTGCCAATTCGCCATATCCTGCCTGCTCACCCCCGCCCCTATCCGCTCAAACTGTTTCTCCTGCCGGCTATACGGCAGGCGCTCTTCAAACTTCGCGGTAAATATACGGGCAAGCACGCCCGGCGACGCGATACTCCCCGGAAGTATGGACGGAACGGCCTGTGCCTGTTTTATCACACAGGGCGCATCTCCGTCTTCCTTGCCCCCTTTACAGCACGGACACACGTATTTGGGCGTTACCGTCCTCTCCACATATATTCTCGGCTCTTCTATTATCAGTTTCTCGTTTACGTCTTCCCCTATCCTTTCTAAGCGCCTTCCGCAACCGCACGTCTTTTCCTCTTCGGGCAAATCATTAATACGCTCTTCCCGGGTCAGATTTTCCGGTAACGGCTTACGTCCCGCTTTATGCTTGTTCCGTTGATAGGTTATGGTTTCTGTTTCGCGCTCGTCTTGCTTCCCGGTTCCGCTTTCCGCCTGAGCCTCATCAAAGAGTTCCGGCTGAGTTTTATCCGGGATTTCTGATGAGCGGACAAACCGTTTATAAAGCAATAAATCATATTTTTCCTGTAAAACGATATTTTTAAATTCAAGCCGCTTTATGGTATTCTCTAATTTATTAATCTCTTTTTTCTGGTTTTCCACCAGGGTTCCTAAATCGGAGAAAGACATCTTTTTTCTTGCATCGGCAATCAGCATGAGTTCATAGTATCATAAATCTATTTCTGTTTGTAAAGTTTTTCGGCTTTTTTATGAGGGGAAGAATTGACAGATACAAAATATGTAAGTCTTTTTCTTCAAAAATTCGCCTTAAAAAACCTGAAACCGAATGACAACCGCTCTTTTACGTGGAGGATCGCTCGCGCTGTCAACACGTTAAGAAATTTTGTCTGCGGGTTACGCGAATTTTCACAGATTTGAGAGAGGCTTTCGTATGAGCATCCCCGCCGCAAGCGGCCGCCCTAGGAGTTTGTTGCGCTTCGCGCCCCAAATCGGAGAAAAGGCGCGTTTTTGCGCGTTTTCTTCCGCTCAAACTCCGTTGAACCTTCGGTTCGCAAACCAAAGGATCGCAGCGACTCGTAAATCGTGGTTTTCATGGCTTTTTTCAACGAAAAAACCGCAAAAACCTACAAGCGCAACAGGCCCTAGGGCGGGGTATTGCGCTCGCGCTTTCCAATAACACCGCCGCTTCGCCGCGGCGAATTTCAGACGGCCCCATAAGCGCTATTCCCCCTTGTTTTTTTTTCTACTAATAGGTATATTATAAGTCCGCTTCAAAATGGCAGTTCCAAAGGGCGCATGTTGAACCGGATGCGGATATATCCGCATAGTTTCCACCGTACGGTGAGATACAGGGAAGGAACAAAAGGATGCGGCGAACCGTCCTTTTGTAAAACAGGTAGGAGGATTTTGTGGCAGTAGTTACTATGAAAAGTTTGCTTGAGTCCGGAGTGCATTTCGGTCATCAAGTGAGGCGTTGGGATCCGCGTATGAAAAAGTACATTTTCGCGGAACGGAATGGAATTCATATCATCGATCTTCAGAAGACCATTCAAGCGATCAAAGACGCCTATGAAGCGGTCAGGAAGATCATCAAATCCGGCAAGACCGTGTTGTTTGTCGGCACCAAAAAACAGGCCGAACAGGCGATCCAGAAAGAAGCCGAACGGTGCGGCATGTTCTATGTGAACAACCGGTGGCTGGGCGGTATGCTCACCAATTTTGTCACCATTAAAGAATCGTTGCGCCGTCTAAAGAAACTCGAAAAGATGGAAGTTGACGGCACCTTTGAGAACCTTACCAAAAAGGAAATAGCGGCTTTAAGCAAGGAGCGCGAGAAACTCCAGAAAAACTTGGGCGGCATCAAGGAAATGAAGGAGTTGCCCGGCATCCTTTTCATCATCGACACGAAGAAAGAAGCCATTGCGGTCGCCGAAGCGCAACGCATGGGCATCCCCATTGCGGCGGTGGTCGATACGAATTGCAACCCAGAAGGCATTGATTACCCCATTCCCGGCAATGACGACGCGATCCGCGCCATTACGCTGTTCACCCAGATCATAGCGAACGCGGTGATAGAGACCGATAACGAAGTGGGTTTGCGCATATTGGAAGAAGCCGGCGATGAAGCCATGGAAGATATTTTAACCGACGCCTCCCTCAAGGAAGAGGACGCCGAGGTTGACATTGACGCCTATAAATCCGGCGCCGCCGCTTCAATAAAGAGCGGCGATGATGATGAGATTCCCGTTGATGCGGATAAAATATATGAAGGAGACAATTAAATGGCGATAAGCGCTGTGGAAGTGAAGAAGCTTCGGGAGAAGACCGGAGCCGGACCAATGGAGTGTAAGAAAGCTCTGGAAGAGACAAACGGCGATTTTGGCGCGGCTGAGAAGCTCCTTAAAGAGAAGGGGCTTGCGGCGGTTGAAAAACGCGCGGAACGGGCGACCAACGAAGGCAAGATTTTTGTAAAAATAAAGGACAAGAAGGCGGCGCTTGTGGAACTTGCCTCTGAAACCGACTTTGTGGCCCGCAATCCCGAATTTATTGAGCTTGGCGGCGTTATTGCGGACAAGGTTCTTGAGGAGGATATAGACGCTCCCACCGAGTCGTTGAGCGCTCTGGTAACAGACCTTGCCACCAAGATACGCGAGAACCTGGCGCTTAAACGCCTTAAACGGGTTGTGGCCGCTGACAACGAGTACCTCACGCGGTACATCCACGGGGATGGCAACATCGGCATTGTAGTGAAACTGTCCGCAGACAAGAGCGGCGCCTTCGAATCCGCCGACGCGGAAAACTTCGCCTATAGTCTCGCCATGCATATCGCGGCTTTCACGCCCGTGGTGATCGATCAGGCGAAACTCGATCCGGCGTTTATTAAAGAACAGGAAGAAATCTTCCGCAAACAGATAGACACGGACGAAGGACTCAAGGGAAAGAGCGAGCAACAGAAGCAGGGTATCCTCAAAGGCAAGCTCAACAAGTACCTTAAATCCATCTGCATGTTGGATCAAGGCTACATCAAGGATGAAAAAATCACGGTGGCGCAGGCGCTTGACAACTTCGGCAAACAGACCGGAGCAAAGGTTTGCATAGCGGACTACGTGTATTTCAAAGTAGGTCAGGAGTGAGGCGTGGGGAGCGCGGTGAAGCCGTTGAATCCGGTTCATGCAAGCCGCAATTTCCAGCGCTGACAGCGGCGTTTGTTGCGGCGCCCGCCGCCATCTCCTTGCCTCGCTTAAAAGAGAGGTGTCTATGAATTCAGTGATAGTGGACGCGGAAGACAAAATGAAAAAGACCATCGCGTCCCTCAAAGACGGGTTTGCCGCCATTCGGACGGGACGGGCTTCCGTCGCCTTGTTCGACAAAATACGGGTCGACGCTTACGGCGACAAGCAGCCTATCAACCAAGTGGCCGCTATATCGACGCCGGAAGCGCGGCTCGTGGTTATAAGCCCGTGGGATAAGACGCTGGTCGGCGAGATTGAGAAGGCCATCCGTTCGTCTGAGTTGTCTTTGAACCCCAGCAGTGACGGCAAGGTCATCCGCATCAACATTCCGCCTCTTACCGAAGAGCGGAGAAAGGAACTCGCCAAAGCCGCAAAAACACAGGCGGAACAATGCCGCGTTTCAATACGCAATGTCAGGCGGGACGGGAACGACGAACTCAAGAAACAGCTTAAAGCCTCTGCCATTACGGAAGATGAAGAAAAAAAGTTGTCCGACGAGCTGCAGAAATTGACCGGCGCCTATATCAAAGATATTGATAAGATTCTGGCGGAAAAAGAAAAAGAAATACTGGAAGTTTGATGGGCTTGCATGTCGGTATCATAATGGATGGAAACGGCCGATGGGCCCAAGCGCGAGGACTTATGCGTACGCAGGGTCATCTTGAAGGGCTTAAAGCCGCAAAACAGGTCGTTAAAACAGCCGCAAGCGGCATGGGGATTGACTTCTTGACGTTGTACGTGTTTTCTACCGAAAATTGGAAACGTACGGCTGAGGAAGTTGGATTTATTATGGGATTGGTGCGGCAGTATCTGAAAGCCGAATTTGCTTTTGCTAGTGAAAACCATATCCGCGTACGGCATGCCGGCGATCTTTCAAGGCTTCCGCCTGATGTCGCTGGAGATATTGCCGATGTGTGCAGAGACACGGAATCGTTTGCCGGTATGCAGGTGATCCTCGCCTTGAATTACGGCGGCCGGGACGAGATCGTCCGCGCCGTAAATAAGGCGCTCGCCAGCGCATCCGCCAGCGTATCCGGTAAAGAAATAAAAATCAATGAAACTATTATCGCCGGGCATCTGGATAACCCCGATATTCCGGATCCTGATCTCATCATAAGAACCGCGGGCGAATACCGGACAAGCAATTTCCTTTTGTGGGAAGCCGCGTATGCGGAATACTACATTTCTGACAAACTGTGGCCGGACTGGACAGGCGCGGATCTTGTGGAAGCTATCGAGAGTTTTCAGAAACGAGAGCGCAGATTCGGCGGCGTGAATAGCGCGTCCTGTGAGGCTGGAGTATCTTTATGAATAAGATAGAACAACGGCTCCTGATATTTTTTATTGGGATTCCTATCGTGGTAGTCGTTGTTCTTTTGCCTTATAAAAATCACCTTGTTATGAACACAGTGATCGTTGTCTTGTGTTCCATAGGCGCGGCTGAATTGGGCGGTCTTTTTAGGAAAAAAGGCGTGGACATTCCTCCTGTTGAGACGGTCGTGTTGGGATCTTTGATTCCCGGCGCAATGGCGTTGTTTTCCAGTTTTCACATAAATGAAGATTTCTTGTTCGGCGTTATGATACTCGCCGCGATTTGGATCGTTATTTCCAGAGTTTTCTGCAAGGGAGCGAAGCTTAAACATGCCCTTGAATATATGGGCGCCGGTTTCGCGGCCCTTCTTTATCCTGGGTTTTTCATGTCATGGATCATACGCATGACGCGATGGCAGCACGCCGCCTTCGTCATTATCGTGTTTCTCCTCATGGTTATCAGCAATGATTCGATGGCGTGGGCTTTTGGCATGATTTTCGGCAAGAACAACCGGAATATTATTCCCGCAAGCCCCAACAAGAGCGTAGCGGGTTACACGGGCGGTCTTGGAGCCTCAATGCTGATTGGTCTGTGCGCGGCTGTGTTTTTCCCGCAAATATTGGAGTCCAGGCGTTATCCTGCAATTCCGGCGATAGCATCCGGCATTTTTATTGGTTTTGTTACCGGTGTAACCGCTTCTTTAGGGGACTTGACAGAATCAGTTATGAAACGGAGCGCGGATACGAAAGATTCTGGCTTCCTCATTCCGGGACGGGGCGGCGTGTTGGATTCTATTGATTCAATCGCGCTTGCCGCGCCGGTATTTTACGTTGTGTATTGGTTCTTCTTTACGTAATATGAAAACGATAGCTATTCTTGGCGCTACAGGCTCCATTGGTAAAAGTGCTCTTGATGTTATCCGTGAAAATCCCGGCTGCTTCGAGCCGGTTCTTCTTTCCGCGCACACCGGTGTAGAATCTCTTCTCCGGATCGGCAAAGAATACCCTAACGCCTGTCTTGCGCTTGCCGGCGCCGTTGAAAACGCGCCGAAAGAAATTCACCATATCGGGCGCGAAGGGCTGTTGCGGGCTATAGAAGAGTGCGCCCAGTCCGGCTGCGCCCTTGTCGTAAACGGCGTCGCGGGCGCGGCGGGGTTGGAGCCGTCATTGGCTGCGATTGACGCCGGCATGGATGTGGCTCTTGCCAACAAAGAGACTATCGTTATGGCGGGAGAGGTGGCGCTCAGGAAAGCCCGTGAAAAAAACGTCCGCGTCATACCCGTTGATTCCGAACATTCCGCTGTTTTTCAGCTTTTACGCGCTCACGGCGGCGCCGCTGGCGATTCTGCGGACGCCGCTATGAGCGGTGTGGAAAAACTCGATTCGATCATACTCACCGCGTCCGGAGGACCATTCCGCGCCCTGTCGTCTGAACAACTTGCGCGGGTAACACCGAAGGACGCGCTCGCTCATCCTACATGGAAGATGGGCGCGAAGATCACCGT
Source organism: Treponema sp. (assembly GCA_031259035.1). Taxonomy (GTDB): domain Bacteria; phylum Spirochaetota; class Spirochaetia; order Treponematales; family Breznakiellaceae; genus JAIRKH01. Next base: position 7,756 of record JAIRLZ010000005.1, read on the forward strand.
TGATTCCGCAAGCATGGCAAACAAGGGGCTTGAGGTGATAGAAGCCGTGAAACTGTTTGCCGCGCCGCCCGACAAGGTGAAAGTAGTTGTGCATCCCCAGAGCGTCGTTCACTCCATAATACGGTTTTCAGACGGCGGCATGTACGCCCAACTGTCAAAGCCCGACATGCGCCGCCCCATTCAGGATGCGCTGTTTTTTCCGAATAAGGGCGCGGCTTCGTTTGACAGCGTGGATCTGACCTCTCTAACGTTGGAGTTTGAAGCGCCGGATGAAAAAAAATTTCCCCTTCTCCCGCTTGCGTATCAGGTTGCAAAAGCGCGAGACTTGTATCCAGCGGCTTACAATGCGGCAAACGAGGAAGCGGTGTCCCTGTTTTTAAAAGAAAGAATCGGCTTCCTTGATATTGCGCGTATTGTAGAAGCTGTTTTGCAACGGGACTGGACGGGTGCTGTTGCTATGGATGCGGTGTGGGAAGCGGATAGAAAAGCGCGTTCCTGTGTCTATGAATTGAAAAGCCTTCTCCATGCCTCCTCCTAGCAGCCTGTTGCGCTTGTAGGTTTTCATGGTTTTTTCGTTGAAAAAAGCCATGAAAACCACGATGTATGGGCTGCCTCGAACCTTTGGTTTGCGAACCAAAGGTTCGACGGAGTTTGAGCGGAAGAAAACGCGCAAAAACGCGCGTTTTCTCCGATTTGGGGCGCGAAGCGCGAGCTTGTTCCAAAACACAACCTGCGGTTTGCGAACCAAAGGTTCGGGTTAGTTTTGGAACAAGCTTTTGGAGAACATCGCTCATTCTTTATGGGTTTAGCATTTGTGGCTTATCCAACGTTCTCCAGGGGTAAGAAGCTGTTCCAAAACTGACGCCATAAGGCGCGTTTTGGAACAGCCTAAGGCGACAAACTCCTACAACCGCTTTATTTAAAAAAAGGCTCATGCGAGCCGGTTAAAAACCCCATGGGTTTTAACCGGCTCGCCATGCGCCGGGCGTTGAGCGCCCGTTTCGGCTGCGCCTGACGCGCGGGTCATGTGCCAGCAGTTATATATCACCATTCCAACAATACCGACAGCAAACAAAACAAGGACTCGTTCTGAGCGTAATCACAAAAAAGTGCGGCTTTCTTAAGAAAGCCGCAATCATTGCTAGGCTAATCCGGCGGCCACGTACACACAGGAAAAGCCGGCGCTGGCTATGGCCGAGCCTCCAGCGAGTCCGCAACCGCTACCGCGCCGTGCGCTTGGCGGTTCCGCCTCTTCCAAGAAAAACACTTCCAAAAAATAATACGGAAAGAGATGCAGGCTATCCAGATGAACTTCCCGCCTCGGATATGCGGACGTGTTTACGGCGCAATAGTACGCTCCTCCCGAAGCGCATTAAAGCGCCCCGCATCCCAACGCCCTTTTATAATAGAGTTGTTCAGAAACTGAAGTTATTGAACAAGTCCACTATACCACATAAAAGGATGCGTGATGAAAGTATGGATGTATTTGTTGCCGCCGTTGATTCTTGCCGGCTGCAACGCCTGCGGCAATGGAGCGCCGCGGGACTATTCCGCCGCAAAAAAACAGGAGGCGGGCGTTCTGCGTATGACAACGTGGAATGTACAGGCTCTCTTTGACGGAAGCGAAGACGGGTGTGAATACGGGGAATATGTTGAGAGCGCGGGCTGGACAAAGGAAAAATACCTCGCCCGGCTGAACGGCATTGCCCATGCCCTTGATTCTTTGGAAGAGACGCCAGATATTCTCGCATTGATAGAGGTGGAAAAATCTCAAATTCTCGAAGACCTTGCCAATGATTATCTCAAAGAGCATGGGTATCACTGGTCTTTTTTTGGCAACAATGAAGGCGCGCCGCTTGGGATAGGGGTGTTGAGCAGGCTCCCGTTTACGCTGACAAGGGTTCATTCGCTCTCAAATCAAGGGAGGATTATTCCGCGTCCGATAGTGGAAGTTTGGGTTGCGGTTGAAGGAAAGCCGCTGGCTTTGTTTTTGTGCCATTGGAAGTCGAAGCTGGGCGGAGAGGCGGAAAGCGAGGAAATTCGGAGGGCGGCCGCCCGCGTCGTTGCAAGACGGGCGTTAGACATAGGGCGGGAAGGCGATGCGGCGGGAGGCGCCGGCGCGCCGATTGTTGTGATGGGCGACTTGAATGAAAATTATGATGAATTTTACCGGCAAGGCAATAAGGTTGTTACGGCGCTGCTTCCAGACGATTCGGAAGCCGCCGCATTGGTTTTAAGCGGCGTTAAAAAGGGGCTGGAAAGCGCGCCATGTACGGATTTTCTTGTAATAAGCGAGAAGAAGCCGCCGTCCGCGCGATATTTCTCAGAAGGCGGCGGCTGGGAATTTGCTCCGGCGGTTTTTTATTCGCCGTGGTCATCTGAATTATCCGGCGGATCGTATAAGTACCGTGACGCATGGGAAACGATAGATCATTTTCTTTTGAACGCCCCATTGTTTGACGGCGCGGGCTGGGATTTTGATTCGTGTTCGGTGATAAACGCCGGGCCGTTCATCAATGCGTACGGCTATCCGGCGTCGTATAATCCGAAAACAGGAAGCGGATTGAGCGATCATTTGCCGCTATTTTTGACATTACGGTTATTGTCTTGAATATCGCCCCTAAAAGCGGTATCTTTTATATATGTCTACCAGTCTATCGCCTTACCGTCTTGGCAAGGCGCGTTCATTGTACAACATATTTAATGTTTTCAACGCTTTTTCCTATACGCTTCTTGCCGGCAGTTTGATCACTATTTTGGCGATGAGGATGGACGCATCTTCGACCATTATCGGCATTATCAGCGCATTCGTCTATGTGGCTTATTTTTTTCTTCCAGTTGGAAAGATGCTTGCAAGGCTGTTGTCGATTATGAAGGTGTATTGTTGGACGTGGATTCTACGCTCCCTGACTATGGCGCCTCTTATAGCCGCCCCCTTTGTGTTTCAGGCCGGTCATAAGGACATTGCGCTTGGGCTTACGGTCTTGGGTACGTTTTGTTTCCATTTGAACCGCGGCATTGGTATGATAGGCAACAATCCGGTGCTTGACGCGCTGGCTTCCGGTACGGATAGGGGCAGCTATATGACCCTCATCCAGATAATCAACGCGGGGCTTGGCATGCTGACCAATCTTGCCGTCGCCATGCTTCTGTCGTTCTGGCAGGATCCGCCGCTCGCCCTTTACGCCGCTCTCATCGTGGCCGGTATTGTCAGCGGCGTGATAAGCGGGCTTATGCTCGAAAAACTGCCCGATCCGGAAACAGACAAAAACGCCAAAAAGGTGAATTTCGGCGACATGCTCAAAGAATCTTTTTCCGACGCTCCGTTCAAAAAATTTATGGCGATTCTTTTTATGACCGCGCTCGCTTCCGGCGTCGCGCGAATTTTCGCCGTTGTATATTGCCGCGAAGTGTTCCACCAGAACGACAGCATGGTCGTGTTATACACGGTGTTCGGGGGATTGGGGCAGCTTTCCGTTGGCTTTGCGACAAAATTCTTGGTTGATCGCATCGGCGTAAAGCCTCTTTTCATTATTTGCACGATTCTTGGCTTTATAAGCATGGCGCCGATTGCGCTTTTGCCGGAAGGCGTTACAGACAATGCGACGGTGGCGGTTGTTTTCTTGGCCATCCTGCTTTTTATGCTCAATTTTAGCTTTCTTGGCGCGGAAGGCATCGCTCAGACTTATTTTTTGGGACTTATTCCCACAAAATATATGCTTGACATGGGAATCGTGTACTTCATTTGTTTTGGAATTGCCGGCGCGGGCGGTTCTTTCGTTGCGGGTATTTTTCTGGATACATTTACGGAACTTGGCTTTTCACGGTTCGCGGCGTTTAAATTTCTGTACTCCACGCTTATCATTGTCATTGGCGTTGTGTTGGTTCTTCAAAGAAAACTGGTGCGGCTTGGGTCTCTTCCGTTTAAGAACGCCCTTGAGGTGATATTTTCCTTCCGTGATTTGCGGGCTATTACGTTGCTTGACAAACTGGGCAAGACCAATGATTCGCAGGAAGAGGAAGAGATTCTGGATGCGTTGCATGACGCTCCTTCTCAACTTGCGATTAAGGGGTTGCTGGACAAAGCGAAATCTCCTCGGCTTTCTACGCGGCTTGAAGCGTTGCGGGCCATGGAGACGATATCCTTTTTAGACGAAGAGGCTGAAAAGGCGCTTATGTGGGATCTGCTGAACCACCCGTACACGACGGCGTACATTTCGGCGTATATTTTAGGCAAACACAACTGTTCTTCGGCGATTCCGGTGTTGAGGGAGCTTGCGGCTTCGCAAGACTATATGTTGGCCGGGGAGTCTATTATCGCGCTTGCCCGCATGGAGGATCACGCATTTAGACCTCAAATTGAGAATATCATTGTTAAAACGGAAAACCCCCGGCTTAAACTCATGGGCGTTGAGGCGCTTGGAATATATAAGTCCACCTGCTCGCTTCCGGTGTTGCTGGATATTTTGCGCAGCGCCGATCCTCCGCCATACCTTCGGGATGGAGTGACGCTTGCAATGGCGGACATTCTGGGTTTGCATCAGTTTTATCCGCTGCTGCTTAAATTTCTGGCGGATGAAACGCTGTCTCCCATTTTAGCCATTGACGAGGCGGAGGCGTCTGAGGAGCAGTACCGATCTGCGCATAAGGGCTGGCGTCTGAGAATGGGCGCCTCTTTGAAGAAAGAAGCGAATCTCGCGGAAGGCACCCGCCAGGCAAAAGCCTTGCCGCCCGCGGTGAAGGCTTTCATGCTGGAAAAGAAGCCGGCTTTGCTTTCCCGCTGGATTCTGGAATTGCCTAAGAAAGTGAATCCGACGGCGCAGGCTATTTTTGCCGAAGCCATTCTTGATGACGAGCTTAATGTGTATGACCGGCTGAAACTTTTGATTGTGCATTGGGCTTCCCATGAGTTGAGAAACCAAGAATAGGAGTTTTTGAGGCGCGGCGGAGAAGGAGAAACCACATGCCCGCACCCGGGACATGCGGTCAGGTTCGATCGGTTATTCAGGTAAAACCCAATAGGGAATGCCAAACCATATCAATTCCTGAAACTGTGAATCGGCGCGGGAATCCTGCCGCCGCGCTCAATAAAGGCGTCGCTCTTTGCGGGATTGACCGCCATGACCGGCGCGCCGCCCAAGAGTCCGCCGAATTCAACCCAGTCTCCCACTTTTTTGCCCGGAACGGGTATCACTCTGACCGCGGTGGTCTTGTTGTTTACCATGCCAATAGCCATTTCATCCGCTATTATGGCGGATATGGCGGCCGCCCCTGTGTCCCCGGGCAACGCGATCATATCGAGTCCGACTGAGCAGACGCTGGTCATCGCCTCCAGTTTGTCCAGGCGGATGCCGCCGGTTCTGACCGCGGCGATCATGCCTTCGTCTTCGGAAACCGGTATAAACGCGCCTGAAAAGCCGCCCACGTGAGTTGATGCCATGACGCCCCCCTTTTTCACCATGTCGGTGAGCATGGCGAGCGCGGCTGTGGAGCCGTGGGCGCCGGCGGTCTCAAGCCCCATTTCTTCAAGGATGCGGGCGACCGAGTCCCCGACCGCCGATGTCGGCGCAAGCGACAAGTCGAGTATGCCGAAGGGAACGCCGAGCCGTTTCGCCGCTTCCATGCCCACAAGCTGCCCCATGCGGGTGATCTTGAAGGCTGTTTTCTTGATGACATCGGCTAACTCGTCAAAACTTGCGTTCTTATGGGATTCAAGCGCGGCTTTTATAACGCCAGGACCTGAAACGCCCACGTTGAGGGTCGCTTCTCCTTCCCCCACGCCGTGAAACGCGCCAGCCATAAAAGGGTTGTCTTCCGGCGCGTTGCAGAATGTCACCAGCTTTGCGCACGCAATCCCGCCTTGTTCCGCGCTGTTCGCCGCCGCTTTTTTGATGGTCTCGCCCATGAGCCGCACCGCATCCATGTTGACGCCGCTCTTTGAGCTTGCCACATTCACCGAGGAACAGATGCGCCCGGTTGCGGCGAGGGCGTCTGGAATGGATGCAATGAGCTTCTTGTCCCCATTGGAAAAGCCTTTATGTACAAGCGCGGAAAAGCCGCCGATAAAATCAACGCCTAACTCGTATGCGGACTCGTCAAGCGTTTTCGCATAGGGCGTATAGTCGCTGTCATCGGAAGCGCCGGCTATCAGCGCGATGGGCGTCACGGACACCCGTTTGTTGATAATCGGTACGCCGTATTCAGTCTCAATCTCCCGTCCGGTCTTGACGAGGCTTCCGGCGACCCGCAGCAGTTTTTCCCGAATGCGGCGCCGCGTTTCAACGCCTGACGCGGAAACGCAGTCAAGGAGGGAAACGCCCAGCGTGATCGCCCGTATGTCGAGCTTGTAGCGCAAAAACATGTCCACGGTTTCTTTTATTTCAAAGGGCGTAAACAGCATATCTAAATCCTGTGCATGGCGGAAAACACTTTTTCGTGCATAAGGCTTATGGACACATCCATATCGTTTCCCAGCGCGACAAGCTCAGTTTTAATGCTTTCAAGCCCGGTCTGTTCATCCGATAGATGTACCATCATCATCATAACAAAATTGCCGGACAACACGGTTTGACTGATGTCTTCAATATTGATGTTCCGCTCCGCGAGGAACGCCGAGACCTTGGCGATGATGCCGACTTTGTCGCCGCCGACAACCGTAATAATTGCGTTCATTATCAACCTTCTTCTATTTTGTGTTCAGTCAGGAACATGTCCAGCACCGTGAGAAACAGGATCACGATCATGGGTCCCAGAATGAGGCCGTTTAATCCAAACGCCCCGACTCCCCCCATGATGGCGAAAAAGATGACGAGCGGGTGCAGTTTTATTCTATCCTGTAAAAAGATGGGGCGCAGAAAGTTGTCTATGGTCGAAATAAACACCATAGACGAAAGGATAAAGGCAATGCCTTGTACGATGTCGCCGCTCAGAAGGATGAGGATGCCGAGCGGCCACCAGACAAGGCTGCACCCCACCAAGGGAATAAACGAGCAGACAAAAACCAGGGTGGCGAAAACCAACGCGCCCTGTATCTTGAAAATCGTGAATATGACGCCCGCAGCGACGCTTTGTATGACGGCGACCGCGATGTAGCCCATGACGAGGTTTCTTGTAATCTCGGAAAATTTCGAGGACAAGGTTTCCATGTATTCTTTTCGTATGGGGATGGTATGTTTCAATAATGTCGCAAGTGTATGCCCATCAACATAAAAGAAGTATAGACAGAAAAGCATCATTGCCATATTGAGAAGGAACGAGCCGATGTTCTTCGCCAGATTGCTGCTGAACTGCATCGCGCCCTGCAAGCCGGAACTCAGGAATTGCAAAACCCTGCGCTGAATTTCGTCAGCGCTGATATGGAACTGATCCGCGCTTATGTCTGAAATAAAACCGGCGATTGATTCAAAAACCTCATGGACAATGCCGGGCTTTACATAGAACACATGCTGAATGTAACGGATTAGTTCGGTAATCTGTTTGAGAAACTGAAAAGCCATAAACGAGAGGGGAAGCAAAATGAGCGTCAGGGTGCCGAGCGCAAAAACACCCGCACATACGCTTTGAAGGATTTTTCCCTTTAATGTAGCCGCATCGAATTTTTTGGCAATCCGTCTGTACAGGGGACTCAATAGGATGTACAGCAATATCGACCAGAGCAAAACCGAGAAAAAAGGCGCGAACACTCTGGCGACGAGAAAAAACAGCAAAATGAGTATTGCGCCGAACACGTAATTTTGAACATGTTTTTTGGGAGCGGTTTCCAAATCGCTTATTCCTCCTTACGCGGAGTTTCGCTATTTTCGGATGCGTCCTGTTCAATCTCATCCACCGGCGGGGCATCCGCTCCCGCGTCCGCCGGTTCGGACGCGAGGGAATCATCAACGGCGCCGCCATCTTCCGAGCCAACGGCGGACTGGGCTTCCGCCGCTTCTTCCCGCGCCTTCATCGCGGCGGCGATGTCTTCCATGCTTTGCAGCACCGCGAGTATTGCCGGTATGCTCTCCTTCGCCCGCCTTTCCCGTTCTTGCGTTTTGGCAAGAACGGCGGCTTCCTCTTCGGCTTTGCGCCGCCTTTCAGCCGCCGCTTCGGACTCGGTTTTTTCAATAGCCGCCACTACCGCTTCAATTTGGCTTCGCTGGGGGGCGTCAGAATCCAGGACGAGGTAATACGTATAATCCGCCACAGCCTGATCGACTTCGCCGGCTTGGAGCCTTGCATTCGCGCGATTCAAATAAGCCGGCGCAAAAGAGCCGTCCGCGTCTATCGCCTGCGTATAACTGGCTTCAGCCGAAGCAAAATCCCCCTTGCCGTAGTATACGTTTCCCAGGCTGTACGCGACAAGCGCGGCGCTGTCTCCGGCGTCGGGCAAGATTTTGGTATAAACAGCCGCCGCGTCGTCAGGGCGGTTGAGCTGCTGATACGCCATGCCAAGGTAAAGATGCGCCTGCACTGGCGCGTCGGGAGCGGCGACGGCCGCCTCCAAGTAGGCGAGGGCTTCTTCCGGCTTGTCTTGCAGAAACAACAATTCGCCTTGCTTGAAATTATTGTTCTGGGCGAAGAGCAAGCCGCCTGTCAAATATATCGCCATGATAAAGAAAAAGCGTTTCACAGGATAACTCATTTTGCCAAATAATCAAGAGGATTGACGGATTTTCCATTTTTGTATACGCCAAAATGGAGATGGGGGCCCGTAACATGACCTGTTCCGCCGGATTCGGCGATTTTAGATCCTTGATACACAAACGCGCCTTCTTTGACCGAATAAACGTTCAAATGGCCGTACAGGGTTTCAAACCCATTTCCGTGGGATAGGATGATGTATCTGCCGTACACCGCGTTGTAGCCGAGTTTGGCGACCTTGCCGTCCATGGCCGCTCTGATCGTTGTTCCGGTTTTAGCGGAAAAATCTATCCCTTCATGCACCCGTCCGCCGATGCCGGTAAACGGATCCTTCCTCCAGCCATAAGGGGAGGTGATAGTACGATCTTTAAGGGGCCACATAAAGTAGTCGCCGAGCGCCAGTTTTAGCGCGTCTCTTCCCATGCGCGCGCCCGGAATAAAAAGCGTGTCCCCGGGATTCATGACGTCGTTCTGAATATCGTTCGCGTCAAGAATGACGTTAAGCGGCGTGTTGAGACTATCCGCGATTTTTTGGTACGTGTCCCCCGCCCGTACGGTGTAGGGTATGCCGTCCATGTTGGGAATTTTCAGAATTTTTCCTTCCTGCAACATCCGCGCGTTGGAAATGCCGTTCAGCGCGATAATAGCGTCCATTGAAAGGTTGAACCGGTTTGCAATGCCCGACACCGTATCGCCTCGTACAACCGTGTACGGTTTGACGGAGAAAATCTGGGTTATTTCAAGGGGAAAATCGGGATCAACAAACTCTTCTTCCGGTCCCAATCCCGCGTATTCCGCGAGGTAGGTTTCGATGCTGCTGTCGGGTCCCGGAACAATATCCAGCGTTGTTCTGGGCTGCATCCGCCAATTTAGTACGAGGAATGCGGCGAACAAGACCATTACAATGATGAGCATGTAGAGTAAAACAGTCGAATTCTGCGCGGCTTTTTCTTTTTTTTCCGACGCTCGTTGACGCGATTCGCTCCAGCGGCGCCGCGGCGCGGCTTCGGGGCGGGGCGCGGTTTTCGTTGTTTTTTGCCGTTGTTCCGCCGGGCGGGGAATAGTATAGGTATGAGCCGCTATAAATTTTTCATCAGACAATCCGCCGGCTTTGCCACCGTCCTCATAATCCTGTTTGCGCTTGGAAGTGGAAACGGCGGGAAGCGCAGGTGATTGGACTGAATAAATTTTTCTCGGATCATAAACGGCCAAACGGCCGCCCATTTTTTCGAGCATAGGAGAGGTATACCGACGTCCGTCAATGTACTGTTGCGAGAGAATGTCATCGCTCATCTTTTTCATTATCGACAAAACAAAAAAAAAACATTATCATAATGTTCATGGAAAGGACTGAACCTCTAAGAACCTCACAGGCTGTTTTGGGAGCCTTGGTTACGGCGCTCGTTGTGAAAGCCTGCCTCTTTGATGTCGTGATCGCCCAGGGAAGTTCGATGAAACCGGCGATACAGCCCGGCGCCATACTTGTAATAGGAAAACTTTCTTACGGATTCCGGTTGCCGTGGTCGGAAACATACTTGCTGCGCTGGGCTGAGCCGGCGATAGGCGATGTGGTTGTTTTTTGGACGCCTTCGGGCGTAACGGCTGTGAAGCGCTGCGTGGGAATCACGCGGCAACGCGAATTCATTGCGAGAGGCGACAATCCGGCTGTCTCTCTTGATTCGGCGTCGTACGGACCGGTGCCAATAGACCATATTATAGGAAAAGCGTTATGGATAAAATGAATAGTGATTATTATAATGCCAGAAAAGACGTGTATTTCCAGCGGTTTTTACTGTACATCATTCTTTTTGTGCTTCTGGCGCTGCGAATTGTAGTACAGTACGGTGTAATCATGCTCGATCCTAACAGAAAAAGCAAGGCGCCGTCCGGCAATACCCGCATGGCGGCGACAGAGCGGGGGGCCATCGTCGACCGGAACGGGCGGCTTTTGGCTGTTGAAACTAAATTAGGGACGGCGAGCCTCCTAAAATCCTCAATCCGCATGAAAAACCCAAAAGCCGATACGGATGAGATTGATCAGATATATCGGGACATCAGCGAGAAACTCTCTCCACTTCTTTCCATGTCGTCCAATGAGATTTTTACCATCATAAGGACAACGCCCACGGATTATGTGACGCTGAAAAGAAATCTTGACGAGACTGTTACGAATAAAATCAAGGCGGCGAAGGCGGGACTGCTGGACGAGAGCGACTATGAGCGCATCGCCGTTATGTACGGTGACAACAGCGCTGGAAGGAGGGCTGTGGAGGACGCCGAAAAAGCCGCGTTTGAAAACAGAAAGAATCTTGAGCATATTAGAGTCGACATAGTAGCCGGCAGGGTGTATCCTGAACAGAAACTGGCGAGCCAAATCATCGGCATGGTCGGCAGGGACAACGACGGGAAGGAAGGCGTTGAATGGGCTTTTGAGTCCGATCTTAGACCAACGGCCGCGGAAAGCGGCAAAAAATTGACGCTTTCTATTGACGTGAATATCCAGCATTTTTTGGAACAGATAGCGGAGGAAGCCCTTGTTGAAAACAAAGCCCAGTCAGTCATGCTCACCGCGATGGATCCGCACACCGGAGAAATCCTCGGCTCCGCGTCGCCGCCTAGTTTCGATCCGAACAGCTACAACGCTTATCCGGGATCGACGTGGCGGTATCAGCCCGCCCTCTACACATACGAACCCGGTTCGGTGTTCAAAATATTTTCGGTTGCGGCTCTCCTGGATACCGGCGCGATCACCGGAGATTCCACCTTTGTCTGTACCGGGCAGTATACCGGTGTAAATCCTGCCATCACGGATCTCGCCGCTCACGGAGTCGTAAACGCGGAACGAATCATCGCCCTCTCGTGCAATGTGGGCGTCAGTTTGGCGTCCGAGCGTATAGAAAGCCGGGTTTTTTACGATAAAATCTATAGTTTCGGATTCGGACAGCGGGTTGGATCCGGCAGTCCAAGCGAATCGGCGGGCATTTTCAGGGAGGAAAACAACAGGCGTTTCAAACCTACGCTCGCCATTGGGCAAGGCATATCGGTGTCCATGCTGCAAATGCTCCAGGCCGCGAGCGCCATCGCCAATCAGGGCATACTGGCGCAGCCCAAGCTGGCGCTGAAGCTCACCGCGCCGGACGGCGCCGAAACGCCCTATCCCGCTGAACCGGCCGCGCCCAAGCGGGTGATGAGCGCGCGGACCGCGGCGAACCTCTTGCAGTATATGCGCGCCACTGCCGCGATTGACGGAACCGGTTGGAGAGCCGCCATCGGCGATATTCCCATGGCGGTCAAGACCGGAACCGCCCAAGTCGCGGAAAACGGCGCGTACTCGGAAACGGATTTTATTGCAAGCTGCATGGCGATATTCCCGGCCGACGCTCCCAAACTCATCCTCTACGTGGTGATCGTGAAGCCCCAGGGCGAGTCCTATCTCGGCGGACGCATCGCAACTATCCCCATTAGAAAAGCCGCGGAATCCCTCGCCGACTACTTGAAACTGCACCGGGGGAAGAATCCGGTTGAACTGCAATCCAGCACTGTGTACTTTGAGGGAGAACCTCCCCTTCCGCCCCTCGCCGGCGTTATGCCGGATTTGAGGGGCTATTCAAAATTGAGCCTCCTCCCCTTGTTTGAGACGGACTCCGGCTATATCATCCATTTGGAAGGCAATGGACACGTGAAAACGCAGTCTCCTTCTCCAGGTACGCAACTTGTGCATGGGGATGTCATTACGTTGTATTTGGAGTAGAGCGTGAAGCTGGAAAAAAACGGCGTATGGACAAAAAACGCCGCTGTCATCACACAATTCTTTCCCGGTCTTGTGGAACAGATTGCCAACACGGAAACCCCGCCAGGAGCGCCGCCGCAGGCGCCCCTGGCGCTGCGGCTTGAAACCGCGGCGGACGGGGAGCCTACGCTGGTTGTAAACGGGATGTATATTCATTCAAAACGGGAGCCGGCGCGGGAAGGCGGACGTCTTGCCGCCCGTCTAACGGACGGCGGCGCGAAAGGCGGATCGTCTTGCGGCGTCATTGTCGCGTTAGGCTTTGGGCTTGGGTACGCGGTCGTCTCGGCCGCGGAAAAATGCGGGAACAACCGTCCCATCATTATTGTTGAAAAACATCCCGAAGTACTCAAGAAAGCCTTTGAAACCAGGGATTTCACCGGTTTTTTATCAAAAAATCCCATTATATTTGTACTTGGAGGCGCGAAAGGCGCGGACGGCGCGGAAGCGGCGATCTTTGGGGCGCTTTCTTTTTTTAATGAAAAAAATGGAAAAACCAGCGCCGGCGTATGCATCCTTAAAAACCGCGCTCTTGTTCAGCTTGATGAAGCGTGGTACACAGGCGTTGAGCGGCGCATACATACATGGCAAACAAAGGATACGGTAAATGAAGCGACTGTCAAACGCTTTGGGGATCGCTGGACGCGGAATTTTTTGAAAAACAGCGTGATTTCAGATTGTGTGTGCGCGTATCCCGGCATTTCCAGATTGAAAGGGCTTTTGAAACGGGAAATTCCCCTCCTTCTCGTTGCGGCCGGACCTTCTTTGGACGACGCAGCCGGCCTGTTGCCCGCGTTTGCCGAACGGTGCGCGGTCGTTGGCGTTGACACAAGCCTGAATTACTTGCTTCGATCAGGCGTCGACCCTGATTGGATCGTAAGCGGGGATGCCCAGTATTGGAACTCGCGGCACCTTGACCGCATGGGCGCGTCAAACGCCTGCCTTATAACCGAGAGCGCCATATACCCGCCCACCCTGCGTCACGGCAAGCGAACCTTTTTGTTTGCGACGCCGCTGCCGTTTGGCAAGCGAATTGAAGAAAAGGTCGATCCCAAGGGACGGCTCGGCTCAGGCGGCTCCGTCGCCACAACGGCGTTCGATTTCTGCCTTGAACTGGAGCCGTCCGTTATATTCATAGCCGGCTTGGATCTTTCGTTTCCGCATTATAAAACCCATTTCAAAGACGCTTTCTTTGAAAAACAGGCCAACGCTCAAGCCTCGCGTTTATGCCCATCCGAGACCCGCTCATTTAGGGCGCTGCGGGATGGAGACCCCTTTTATGCGCGCGCGGCAAACGGCGGCAAAGCGCTGACAGACAAAAGGCTCGCCCTTTACGCGGCATGGTTTGAGAACAGGCTTTTTGCCATGTATTCGGCGCGTTCACCGCATACGGTCGCGGTGTATTCGCTTTCTGAAGAAGGTCTTGCCATTAACGGCCTGCAAACCGTCCGCGCCGGCGCGCTTCTGTCTCTGCCGGCGCGAGGGGCGGAAATACGTTCGCTTCTCCAAAGCGCGTTTGACAAGATCGAACGAGACTTTGCCGCCGGGAGCAAGGAGAGAAAGGAACGGCGGGCGGCGGTGGAAGAGCTGCCGCCGGCAGCCGCGGCATTAGAGGGCGGTTTTGACTGTTAGATAGTCCCGATGAGATGATTTCAAAACGCTTGTCAATCCGCTCTCCTTGTTTGTTTCAAAAAATTGCATACTATCTGTTTTCCCTGCGGGGTTAAGATTGATTCAGGATGAAACTGCACCCCGTACACCGGATGTTCGCGGCGTTGCACCGCCATCACCTCTCCTTCGCCGGTTCGCGCCACAACCGCAAGGGTTTCCGGCGGGATGGTCGCGGGATCCGCGGCAAGCGAGTGATAGCGCGCGGCCTGAATCACCGGCGGCAGTCCGGCAAACAACGGGCAGTCCATGTCAAGCGTAACTGCGGACGCTTTTCCGTGCATCAAGGTCTTGGCATAGGTTACGGTCGCCCCGAACGTTTCGCAGATCACCTGATGCCCAAGGCACACCCCCAAGATGGGTATCTTTCCGGCAAACGCGGCGACCACTTCGCCGCAGATGCCCGCGTTGGCGGGTTTTCCGGGGCCCGGTGAGATGACAATGTGGCTGGGGCGCGACACCACGATCTCCGCAAGCGATATGCCGTCATTGCGGACAACCTTGATGCCGGGGTTGAGGGAGCCTATAAGCTGATACAAGTTGAACGAAAAACTGTCATAATTGTCGATGAGCAAGATCATGCGCCTCCTCCTGTCTGTTCCAGCGCCTGAATGACCGCCCGCATTTTGTTTTCACACTCGGCGAATTCCGCTTCAGGCGCGCTGTCCGCCACGATTCCCGCGCCGGATCGGACGAAGACCTTGCCGTTTTTCTTGAATACCAGCCGGATCGCAATGCAGGTGTCCATGTTTCCCGAAAAGTCGATGTATCCAACAGCCCCGCCATATATTCCCCGTTTGACGCCTTCCAACTCATTGATGATTTCACAGGCGCGAATCTTCGGCGCGCCGGAAAGCGTCCCGGCGGGCAACACCGCGCCGATTGCGTCAAGGGCGGTTTTGCCCTTGCGGATTGTTCCTTTTACCGTTGAACCTATGTGCATGACGTGGGAAAACCGCTCCACAGATAAATATTTTTCAACCGACACCGAACCAAATTCGCTGATGCGTCCGATGTCGTTCCTGCCCAAATCCACCAGCATATTGTGTTCCGCAAGCTCCTTGGGATCCGCAAGCAGTTCTTGTTCCAGCGCGGCGTCCTCTTCCGGCGTTTTCCCCCGCCGCCGCGTGCCGGCAAGCGGAAACGTCCAAAGCGTTCCTTCGTACAGCTTTACGAGCGTTTCAGGAGACGCGCCCGCGGCTTCAATGTCATCGCTTGAAAAATAAAACAGGTAGGGCGACGGGCTAATGTCCCGCAGCAGCCGGTACGTGTCAAACAGGCTCCCTTCCGCATCAGCCTCAAGCCGGTTGGAAAGCACGGCTTGAAAAATATCGCCTTCCCGAATGTACTCCTTGACTTTCTCCACCATAGCGCAGTAACGCCGCTTGTCAAACAAGGCGCGAAAGGGAGATTTGAGCGTGAGCGGCTTGACCGCGGCGCGTTTCCCCTCTTCGATAAGCCGCGCCATCTGGTCGAGTTCCGCGCGGGCTTTGCGGTAATTTTCTTCAAGCGCGTCTGTTTTGATGGTTATGATGAGGATGATCGTTTCTTTAAGCCGGTCATAGGCGATCACCTTGTCAAACAACATCAAATCCACGTCTTTGAAACGCTCCGCGTCACGCTCTGCGTCACGCTCCGCCGCGTCCAGGCGTAGAGACGGTTCGCTGTATGTGATGTAGTCATAGGAAAAATAGCCGACAAGCCCTCCGGTAAACGGCGGAATTTCCGTCAGGAATTCAGCGGAAAGTTCCCGCAACGGCGGAGCGGCGTTTTCTCGTAAAATCTGTTCAATATACACGGCGGGCTGATCCGCGTTCAGCGTGAGATTGACGCCGTTTTTTATACTCACGGCATTTCCGCTTGCGGTAATTTCGAGCTTGGGATCATAGCCCAAAAATGTGTAACGACCCCACCGCTTTGAGTCCCCGCAACTTTCCAACATAAAGCACTGGCGGCTTATGTTTTTGAGAATCAAAAAAATGTCGGACGCTTCCCGCTTTCCCGCCGGAAGACTCGTCAAAACCGGAACCCGCTGATAGCTTTCGGCAAATTTCAGCGCCGCTTCCAAGCGTGGCTGGCACTCCATACTTCCTCCTTAAACACGATGTTTCTTTATATAGAAATATTGTGTTTGTGTCAAGCGCCTCTGGAAGGCGCCATGCTGAATGGTTTACGGCGG